>CAKZQD010000001.1 GCA_937139485.1 uncultured Bacteroidota bacterium
GCATTTTTATACATAATGCTGGCTTCGGTATTTTTTTCTAGTATTGTAGCATATTTCTTTATGAAGAAAAAATGGGTTTAAAAATTTTTGCTGTGTTTGCTTTTATAATAAAGTATAAATAATGCTTTAAAATTGAACTTGTAAAGTAAAAATAATGTAAAATTTTTTATCTAAGAAGTAGGAAAGTCGTAAATCGTAAATCAAAAAATCGTAAATAACTACGCCATAGTATGATAAACATTCAGTACATCGTCATTATCTTCTAGTTTTTCCAAAAGTTTTTCTACGTCTTCTTGTTGTGCTTCATTCAATTCTACTGTGTTTAAGGGAATTCTTTCAAAACCAGATTCTATAATTTCTAGTTTTCTTTCTTCTAGTGCTTTTTGTATATTTCCAAAGTTTGGAAACTCTCCATAAATCATTATAGTAGCTGGCTTGTCGTCTTCGGCTTCTTCTTCAAAAATTTCTTCTGCACCAAAGTCAATCATTTCAAATTCAAACTCTTCAACATCTAAATCGCCTTTTTCTATTTTGAAATGGCATTTTCTTTCAAACAAAAATTCAACCGATCCAGATGTGCCTAGAGATCCATCACATTTATTAAAATATGAACGAACATCGGCAACTGTTCTGGTAGAATTATCTGTTGCAGTTTCTACTAATACAGCTATTCCGTGTGGTGCATAACCTTCATACACAAGTTCTTTAAAGTCTTGCTGATCTTTAGAGCTAGCCTTTTTTATAGCACGCTGAACAGTATCTAATGGCATGTTGGCAGCTTTGGCATTTTGAATTACCGAACGAAGTTTTGCATTACTATCTGGATCTGGTCCACCTTCTTTTACCGCAATTACAATCTCTTTTCCTAAACGAGTAAAGGTTTTACTCATTTTAGACCAACGTTTCATTTTTCTAGCTTTCCTAAATTCAAATGCTCTTCCCATAATTTTTTATTTCTACTGCGAAGTTAATATTTTGAAAACTTTTTTAAATCATTTGACTTATATTTTTTTAGATTTTCATAAACTTCAAGCAAATTTTACTACAAAACATATTTTTAAATTAAAAGCTTAAATTATTCGTAAATTTGCAAATTATATGACTATTAAAGAACTTATTTCTTCTACTGCCAGTTCAATTCAAGCACCTATATATTCTTTTAACGAAAAAGAATATATAGTAAAGCTTTTTATTACAGATTTTTTAGAAATAAATAGTGCAAAACTACCATTGTATTACAATGAAACAGCCAACGAAGCACTAGAATTATATCTGCAAGTAGTAGTTATTAGGTTAAATGAAAATGAACCTTTTCAGTATATTTTAGAAAAAGAAAATTTTTATGCTTATGATTTTTTTGTAAACCAAAATGTATTAATTCCAAGACCAGAAACAGAAGAATTGGTAGAATGGGCTTTAGAAACAACAAAATATTCCAAAGAAATTTCACTTTTAGACATAGGAACTGGCAGCGGCTGCATACCTATTAGTTTTCAGAAAGAAAAACCAACAGCAAAAGTTTCGGCAGTTGATATTTCTGAAGAAGCAATAGAAGTTGCAAAAAAAAATAATGAATTGTTAGAAACAAATGTTAATTTCTTTAAATTAGATGTTTTAAATGAAAGTGAATGGAGTCGCATAGCTAATTTTGATGTAATTATTTCAAATCCGCCATATATTCCTGATAATGAAAAAAAATTGATGCAAAAAAATGTGTTAGATTTCGAACCAGAAATTGCACTATTTGTAGCAGATAATAAGGCATTGGTTTTTTATAAGAAAATAATAGCTTTAGCACTATTAAAATTGAATGCTGGTGGTTTTTTATTTTTTGAATGTAATGAATATAATGCAGAGCACGTCAAAGAATTACTATCTATTAAGAATTTTGAAAACATTGAACTCAGAAAAGATTTAAGCGGAAGAGATAGAATGATAAAAGCACAAAAAATATGAACTTTCTTTCACACTTCTATACAGCAAATAAAACTATAAGTCCTTATGAATTGTTGGGAGTTATTTTACCTGATCTCACTAAAGATTTTTCTCGTACATATAACAAAGAAGTTGCAGAACAATATTTTCCTAAGCAAAAGGAATTAATAGAAATGAAAGCAGGAGTAGAGCTGCATATAAAAGGAGATGATTTGTTTCATAATCACCCATTGTTTTTAAAACATGAAGCCTTTGCAAAAACAATATTAAAAGAAAAAATAACATTGAAAGCAAAGCGAAAATATATTATTGCACATGTTATTGTAGAGTTGTTGATAGACCAATATATCTTAAATAAAGACGAACAAGTTGTTATTGATTTTTATAATAAACTAGATTTAGTTAATTTAGAGACTGCAAATACTTTTTTTGAAGAAATTAACATTTCAGAAGAGGCATCTCATTTTAAAAATAACTTTAGCTTTTTTAGAGAAAGGAAATTTTTAAATAGATTAAAAGAAAATAAAGGAGTAATTTTTACCTTAGACAAAGTATTTGGTAAGCTTTTTGCTACAGATTTTGAAAATCAATATACTTTATGGAACGAAGTAATTGATCTTATTAAAATAAAATTAAATGAAGATTTGCCTATTTTATTGGCAGATCTTAAAACAAAAATAAATGAATAAGAAAGGATTTTATTTGGTTTTTTTGTTGAGCTTTTTTGTTAGTGAAAAAACTACTGCTCAAGAATTTAGAAAGTATTCAAATGAATTTTTGAATATTGGTGTAGGTGCAGAAGCAATGGGTTTAGGTAATGCCAAAACAGCCACTTCAAACAATTTATATTCTTTTTATTACAATCCAGCTTCTCTGGTTAAAATTAAAGACGTATTTCAAGTTGCATATATGCATTCAGAATATTTTGCAGGCGTTGCAAAGTATGATTACCTTGGTTTTGCAGTACCAATAGATAGCAACAGAACTATTGGGCTTTCGTTTATAAGATTTGGTATAGACGATATTCCAAATACATTATTTCTTTTTGAGCCAGATGGATCAATAAACTACAATAATATTACAAAATTTACTGTTGCAGATTATGCTTTTTATTTAAGCTATGCACAAAAAATAAAAAAAATAAAAGGACTATCTGTAGGTGGCAATGTAAAAGTAGTTCACAAAAATGTAGGTCCGTTTGCAAAAGCTTGGGGTTTTGGAATAGACTTAGGTTTGCAATATGATTTTAAGAAATGGCATTTTGGCTTTATGGCAAAAGATATTTCTACAACTTACAATGCTTGGTCTTTTAGCTTTACAGATGAAGAACAAGCTGTTTTGGTTCAAACAAATAATGAAATTCCTTCAAACTCGGTAGAACTTACTGCACCAAGTTTTAA
>CAKZQD010000002.1 GCA_937139485.1 uncultured Bacteroidota bacterium
ATACAATAAACATTACTTAGCTAAAACAAAAAAGCACTAAACAATGAAGTTTAGTGCTTTTTACGTAGTCCCTAGGGGAATCGAACCCCTCTTTTTGAGATGAAAACCCAATGTCCTAACCGATAGACGAAGGGACCATATCCCTTTAAGGACTGCAAATATAGAAATATTTATTTTAAACAAATTAATTTTCTCTTTTTTTTTATAAAAATTTTACTTTTGCATAAAATAACTAATAAATATAATGCTAAAAGCCAAAGACTTTAATTTTAAACAGACAAGAGCTCTTGTAAGAGTAGATTTTAATGTGCCTTTAAACAATGATTTTGAAGTTACAGATACTACCAGAATTGATGCGGCTTTGCCAACCATTCAAAAAATATTGAAAGATGGTGGCTCTGTTGTTTTAATGTCGCATTTAGGAAGACCAAAAGTTGCATATCAATCTGTTCAACTTGGTGCTGAAGCAAAATTTTCTTTAAGACATATTATTCCTACTTTAGAAGAAAAATTGGGACAAGAAGTATTATTTGTAGACGATTGCGCAAGCGAAGAAGCCTTTACAATATCTAAAGATTTAAAAAAAGGTGAAGTATTATTATTAGAAAATTTACGTTTTTATGAAGACGAAAAGCAGGGTTTTGATGATTTTGCACAACTGCTTGCTCAACACGGAAACGTATATGTAAACGATGCTTTTGGAACAGCACACCGAGCACATGCTTCTACTACTGTTGTTGCAGATTATTTTGAGCCACAATATAAAATGGCAGGTTTTTTACTTGCTGCAGAAATTGAAAATGCTCAAAAAGTATTAAACAATGCAGAAAAACCTCTAACAGCAATTCTTGGTGGTGCAAAAGTATCTGATAAAATAGAAATAATAAAAAACCTTCTAAACATAGCAGATAATATTATTATCGGTGGTGGAATGTCTTATACTTTTTTTAAAGCACAGGGTGGTAAAATTGGAAATTCTTTGGTAGAGGAAGATAAGCAAGAATTGGCATTAGAATTATTGAAACAAGCTAAAGAAAAGGGTGTAAACATTATTTTACCATCAGATTCTATAATAGCAGACGATTTTAATAATGAAGCCAATACCAAAACGGCTTTAAACAACGACATTTCAGACGGCTGGATGGGCTTAGATATTGGCGAAAAAGCTATTGAAGAATTAACTGCCGTAATTTTAAATTCTAAAACCATACTTTGGAATGGCCCTATGGGTGTATTTGAAATGGAAAATTTCTCTAATGGTACAAAAAAGATAGCCGAAGCTATTGTAAAAGCAACAAAAAAAGGTGCGTTTTCTTTAGTTGGTGGTGGCGATTCTGTTGCTGCTGTAAACAAATTTGGATTTGCAGATAAAGTAAGTTTTGTTTCTACTGGCGGCGGTGCAATGTTAGAATTTTTTGAAGGAAAAGAATTACCTGGCGTAAAGGCACTTTCTTAAAAAAGAATCTACATAAATTTTACTATTTTTTTGACTTTATTTTAAAACTATATAGTTACAAAGTATTTAAGCTAAAATTTAAAAACGTTTATTAACTTGCAAATACACTTTATACAAAACATAGCCGATAAATAAACCCAAAAAGCCTCCGAAAAATACATCTAAAGGAAAATGAACGCCTACATAAACCTGTGCAAACGAAATTATGGCTGCCCAAGCAATACCAAAGTGCCAAAACCATTTATTTTTTTTATATAAAACTAAACCCAAAAAAGCTGCTAAAGCAAAATGATTTGCAGCATGAGAAGAAGGAAAACTAAAACCACCAGAACAATGATTTACTCTTAAAATAAATTCGTTGGCAAGTTCTGGAACATTGCAAGGTCTTAGCCTTTCTACAAAAGGTTTTAAAACATGACTACTTAATCCATCTGCCGCACCTATTGCTGCTATGGCAAGTACAATTATTAAAATAGAACGCATTCTAAATTTAAAAACTAAATAAATAAATAATAAAATATAAAGCGGAAACCAAGTATCTCTGTTTCTGAAAGGAGGTAAAATCCAATCAAAAAATGTGTTTGATAAATCTTTATTAATAAATTCAAACAAGCAAAAATCTATATTGTGCAAAAACTCCATTAAGCTGTTTCTAATATCATAATTAAACGGTCAGAACTTTCTTTATTGTATGCCTCCAAGGCAAAATTTCCAAAAGTTTCTTTTAATCTTAGACCTGCTTTTTCGAAAAATACTTTAAAATCACTAAGGTTTAAGGCTTTTACTCTTTCTTGGAAATGATAAAATTCGCCTTCATCTTCAAACTGAATATTTTTTACAATAAATCCGTTTTCAACTTCTCTATTTATACTAAAATAAATACCATTGAGTTCTTTTTTTTCTGATAAAACCAAGTTATTTATAACTTTTGTAGCATTTAAAAAATCTATTACTAAAACGCCTCTTTGTTTTAGCATGGCTTTCATTGCTTGTATTGTTTTAAGGTTTTCGGCATCGTCTTCAAAATATCCAAAACTGGTAAATAAATTAAAAACATAGTCGAATTTCTTAGGATAAACTTCTCGCATATCGTGTACATCAAAATGCAAACTTTTGTTTTCGAATTGTTTTGCGTGTGCTATACTTTGTGCCGATAAGTCAAGGCCCGTAATATCTAAAGCTTTTTGATTTAAAAAAACAGAATGCCTTCCTTTGCCACAAGCTAAATCTAAAATTTCACTATTTTCTGGTATTTTAAGATAATCTACCAAATTGTTCATGAAAAAATGTGCTTCGTCATCATTTCTATGTTGATACAAAATGTGGTAATATTTTGTATCGAACCAGTTTTCAAACCATTGTTTTTTTGCTTGCATACTGCAAATATAGTTTTTGTAAATAAAAAAAGCTACTATTTTACAAGTCTCCTACTCTGCAAATTGCTTGTGCTGCTACGAAAGCTGTTGTCCATGCATTCTGAAAATTAAAACCACCAGTTAGCGCATCTACATTAATGACTTCGCCAGCAAAAAATAAGTTTGGAAGTTTTTTACTTTCCATGGTTTTAAAATTTACTTCATCTAAAACTACGCCGCCACATGTTACAAATTCGTCTTTATTGGTGTTTTTTCCATCTACTGGCAATTCACAAACTGTAAGCATTTTTGCCAAACTTTCTAAATGTTTGTTTCCTGCTTCTGCAAAATTTCTATTTTCTAAATCACATAGTGTTATAATTTTTTTCCAAAGTCTTTTTGGTAAATTATATGTATTATTTAAACTTATAAATTTAGTTTTGGGCTGGTTTTCTCTAAGGTTTTTATAGTGCAAAAGCAAAGTTTTGTAATCTTCGTTTATCCAATTTACTACAAGTGTAAATTTATAGTTTACTTCGGCTAAATAAACTGCTTCCCAAGCTGATATTTTTAAAATTCCTGGTCCACTTAAACCTTTATGTGTTATCAAAATTGGACCAGTTTCTTCTCGTTTTCTTGTTTTTATTTTTGTTTTTCCCATTGAAACAGAAAGCCCAGGTAATTCTTGAAGTAATGCATGTTTTATTTTAAATGTAAATAATGAGGGAACTGGTTTTGCAATTGTATGTCCTGCATTTTCTAAGATATTCCATAGTTTTCTATTGCTGCCTGTTGCTATTACTATTTGGTTTGAAGTAAATGTATGCGTATTTGCTTTTACGGTATATTTATTATGCTCAAAAACAAAGGAATCTAAACCCAGTTTTGTTCTAATTTCGATATTATACTTTTTGCAAAGGCGTAAAAAACAGTCTATTATAGTTTGTGAACTGTTAGAAACTGGAAACACTCTACCATCGTTTTCTACTTTGGTTTTTACTCCATTTTTTTCTAACCAAGCTATCATATTGTTACACATAAATGTATTAAATGGACCTAATAATTCTTGATTTCCTCTTGGATAAAATTTTACAAGTTCTTTTGGTTCAAAGCATGCATGAGTAACATTACACCTTCCACCACCAGAAATTTTTACTTTTTCTAAAACTTTTGGAGATTTTTCTAATATAAGAATTTTTTTCTTTGGATGGTGTTCTGCTATTTGAATAGCAGTAAAAAAGCCTGCTGCTCCGCCCCCAACTATTATAGTATTGTAGTGTTTAATAATGCTTAGTTTATAATAAAACCTAAAATTACATTATTTACGAATTTTATCGTTGAAATAGTTCAGCTCTTTTTCTGATCCGTCTTTATTTGTCTGCTGGCAATTGCCGTTTCTTTTATTACTTATCCAATTGCAAGTTAAGTATGCACCGTTTTTAAAATAATAAACGCCTTTTCCATGCATTTCGCCATTTAAAAAACTTCCTTCATATTTATCTCCATTAGAAAAGTAGAAAATTCCTTCTCCTGTTCTGTGATTATACTTAAAATCGCCTTCATATTTATCCCAATTAGGAAATTTTAATTCTCCTTTACCATTTTTTAAATCGTTTTCCCAAATTCCAGAATATTCTGAACCGTTAGCATATTTATAATTTCCATAACCACTTTTTACACCGTTTTTCCAATTTCCAAAATAATAATCGCCATTCTCGTATTTACATTCGCCAATGCCATTGATTTCTCCTAAAATAAATTTTCCTGTAAAAACTTTTCCTGTTTTGTAAAAATATACGCCTTCGCCATGCATTTTGCCATGCTTAAAATTACCTTCATAAACATCGCCATTGGAATAATAGTAGGTGCCTTTTCCGTGAGGATTTTTGCCTTTTGTTTCTCCTGTATATTTTGCTTTGTCTTTAAACTTAATAGTTTTGGTTTTTTGCGCCAATGCAAAAAATACACATACGGAAAATAATATACTTAAAAAACTTTTCATAAAACAATTTTAATTGGGTTTTACGAATATAAAGAAAAAATGTAAAACAGATATTATTCAGAGCCTTTATTTCTCTTTTTTTGATTTTCTTTTATGTAATATGGAACACCTTTTTTTGGATATCTAGTAAATTGATTTCCGTGATTTCGTTTTACATTTCGAGCTAATTTTTCTGGATTTTTATCTACTATTGGAGCATCTTTTTTAGAACGTGTATATTTCTTAAATATTAATTTCTCTTCTTTTTCTTCTTCTAAAAGTTCTTCTTCTACAATCAAATTTTCTGGCAATTCTAGCTCAGGTATTTCTGTTTGCATTAGTTCTTCAATGGCTTTTCTGTTTTCTTCTTCTACTGGTGTTACAAAATTAATAGCTATACCGTCATTTTTAGCTCTACCTGTTCTACCTATTCTGTGCATGTAGTTTATAGGCTCTTCTGGAATTTCGTAATTTATTACATGACTAATATCTTCCAAATCTAGTCCTCTTGAAATAATATCTGTAGCTATTAACACCCTGTAAGTACCTCTTTGAAATCTTTTTACGGTCTGCATTCTAAAATTCTGAGATTTATTAGAATGTATTACGCCAACTATTTCTGGAAACTTTTCTTCTATTTCTACAAACAGCCTGTCTGCCTTCTTTTTACTTGCAACAAAAACCAGCACTTTTGTAAACGCTTCGTTTTCTTTCAATAAAATTTCTAGCAAATTTACTTTAGTTAAAAAATTTGGTACTTGAAAAACATATTGTTCAATATTTTCTAGTGGTGTACCTGTTACTTTTATTTCTATTTTTTGCGGAAAATTAAAATAATTGTGTATTAAACTTTCAATTTGTTTTGTCATAGAAGCAGAAAACATAATATTTTGACGTTTATCTGGCAGCAGTTCTAAAATTTTCATTAGTTGTGGTCTAAAACCCAAATCAAACATTTCATCTACTTCATCTATTACTAATTTATTGATATATTTTGCTTTTAAAGCTCCACAAAGCAGTAAATCTAATAATCTACCAGGCGTTGCTACAAGTAAATCTAAACCTTGAAATATTTCGTTTTTTTGAGTTTGAATATTTGTACCACCATAAGCTCTACCAACAGTAAAATTCATATATGCACTTAGTTTTTCGGCTTCATCTGCAACCTGTAGCACCAATTCTCTAGTTGGAACTAAAATAAGAATTCTAGGATTTGGTGTTTTATTAAAAACGTGCATACGCAATAATGGCAGCAAAAATGCAAATGTTTTTCCTGTTCCTGTTTGTGCAATTCCTATTACATCTTTTCCAGACATTATTACTGGAAAAGCCTGTGCTTGAATAGGTGTGCACTCGTAAAGACCCAAATCTGCAATTGCATTAATTAAAGGTGTGTTGATGTTAAGTTGTTCAAAATTCATAAAGCACAAATTTAGTGAAAAGCTTGGAGTTTAGTGTTTGCTTTTAGTTTTATATTAAAATAAGGCAAGGATTCAAGTTATTTTAAGGCTCATAATTCACCAATCAGCTTTTTAAACATCTCAACAAACTACTTTTGCTCAAAAAACAATGTAAATGATTACTGGTAAACATATTAGGAGAATTTTTTTTGTTAAAATTACCAAAATCTACTTTTATTTGTAATCTATTCATTATGTTTGGCTTAAATTAAAATATACAACTTATGAAAAAAATTACTTTAGTTATCTTATTAGCAGTTTTTGCTGTAAACTATTCTTTTGCACAAATAGCTGGCGAAGATTGTAAAAAAACTTGCGAAATAGAAAAAATAGTACAAGAAGGAACTTTATTAGGCGTTCAAATTTCAAACAAAGGTTGTGGAGAAGTTGGTGTAAAAGTTATACGAATACTAGAAAATACTGCTGCAGCAAAATTTGGTTTAAACATAAACGATATGATTCTTTATGTAGACGGAACACAAATTACAGACACAAAACAATTGGTAAAATTAATAGCTACATACAAGCCATCTGACTTAGTAACAGTAACTTATGCAAGAGCAGGAAAAGAATATATGAAAGATATTGTTTTAGGTGCAAAATCTACCAAAGTAGTAAAAGAAACTATTTGCTGCGATGCAGAAGATAAATTCTTTAATGAAATAAATGTAAGCTTATATCCAAACCCTTCAGTTTCAAACATTAATTTAAGTATGAACGAAGCACAAGAAGGAAAATATACTTTCCAAATATTTGATGTTTCTGGTAAAGAAATGTCTGTAGAAGTTGAAAGTTTTGATGCTGGATTTTCTAAAAACATAGATTTAACAGATTTAAGCAGTGGAGCATACTTCTTAAAAATAACAAAAGGAGAAAATACTATTACTAAAGCGTTTCAAGTAGCGAAGTAATAATTAAAAGAAATAGATTTCGAAAGCCTTCATAAAAAATATGAAGGCTTTTTTTTTGAAAAGAGTTATTGAGATAGGTTGAATACGATAAAGTAATGTTTAAATTTATATTTCTATAATATTAGATTGAGGTTCACTTTATAAGAACTCCAAAAAAAACACCATAAACTCAAAATCCTACAGGAAAAAATGCATCTTTAAAATGTTTTATTTCTTTGTTTCCATATAAAATTACAGCTATAATATCATAGCGTATTTCTCCGTGATGATTATTTTCTTCTATATAATTTAGTGCTGCTTTTGCAATTTGATTTTGCTTACTTTTACTTACTGCGTCTTCTGGATTTCCAGATTTTTGGCTAGCAAGGGTTTTTACTTCTGTAAAAACTATTATTCCATTGCTCAACTTAGAAATAATATCTATTTCTGCTCGCTGAAAAACATAGTTTGTCGCTAATATTTCATGACTATTTTTTAATAAAAAATCTTTAGCAATTTGCTCACCTTTATTTCCAAAATCATTGTGAATAGCCATAACATAAATAATTTAGTGTTAAATATACATAAACTTGATTAAATACTTTGTATTTAATCACTAAGGCGTTTTCTTTGTATATTAATATAAATAAAATATGGAGCAATTAATTGAGGAATTCACATCGCAAATAAGTGAAGCATTGGAAATTGGAAAAAAAGCTAGTTTTTCTGAGACAAATAAAGCCTTTAAAAATATAGTTATTTGCGGTTTAGGAGGTTCTGGAATTGGAGGTTCTTTAGTACAAAATTTACTTTCAGATAAAGTAAGTATTCCAATAATAGTTTCAAAAACATATACTGTTCCAGCTTTTGTAAACAAAGATAGTTTGGTAATAATTTCTTCTTATAGTGGAAACACCGAAGAAACTTTGACCTGCTTAAAAATTGTAAACCAATTAGAATGTAAAGTAGTTTGTGTAACTTCTGGTGGAGCAATTAAAGAAATTGCACAAAAAGATGGGTTAGATTTGATAGAAATTCCTGGTGGAATGCCTCCAAGAGCCTGCTTAGCATATTCATCTGTTCAATTATTTTATGTTTTAAACGCATTTGGAATTATAGACAATACTTTTGAAAAAGAGTTAAGCCAAACAATATCTAATTTAGATAACAACAAAGCAGCTATAAAAACAGAAGCTAAAGAATTGGCAAAGAATTTAATAGGTAAAACACCAATTATATATTCGGCAGACAATTTTGAAGCGGTTGCTATTCGTTTTCGTCAGCAAATAAATGAGAACAGTAAAATGCTGGCTTGGCACCATGCACTTCCAGAAATGAACCATAACGAACTGGTAGGTTGGCGAATAAAAGACAATAATCAAGCAGTAGTATATTTAAGAAACGAAACAGATTTAGCAAGAATTCAAACCAGAATGGAGTTGAATAAAAAAATAATTTCTGAATATACTCCAAACATATATGAAATTTGGAGTAAAGGAAGTTCGTCTTTAGAACGTGCTTTTTATACTATAAACTTATCCGATTGGGTATCACTTTACCTTTCTAATTTAAGAGGCGTAGATACTACAGAAGTAAATGTAATAGATTTTTTAAAAGGAGAATTAGCTAAAGAAAACAATGTCTGAAACTGAAGAAAATAATTTTGACGAATTAGAAAATGACGTATTTTTGGTCGACAAAGGACAAAGCCCTTTAAGAATAGATAAATACATTATTAGTAAGAAAGAACACGTTTCAAGAAGTAAAATAAAACATGCCGCAGAAGCAGGTTGTATTTTAGTAAACGGCGAAGCAGTAAAACAAAATTATAAAGTTCGCCCCTTCGATAAAATAATACTTTACTACCCAAAATCTAAACACGTTGCAGATCTTACACCACAAGATATTCCGCTAGATATTTTGTATGAAGACAAAGAAGTACTTGTAATAAATAAACCAGCTGGTCTTGTAGTGCATAGCGGTATAGGAAACACAAGCGGCACTTTAGTAAATGCATTGTTATTTCACATTGGCAAACTAGCTTATAAAGATGATGAAACAAGAGCAGGACTAGTACACAGGTTAGATAAAGATACATCTGGAGTTATGGTTGTTGCCAAAACAGATGAAGCCTTGCGTCATTTAAGCAAACAGTTTTTTGATAGAACAATACAAAGAAGGTATAATGCATTGGTCTGGGGCGATTTTAATGAAGAAGAAGGAACTGTAGAAGGAAATATAGGTAGAGACAAAAGAAATCAAAAAATTTTTACTGTATACCCAAGAGGAGAATATGGCAAAAAAGCCATTACGCATTATAAAGTTTTGGAACGATTTTCTTATTTAACATTGGTAGAATGTAAATTAGAAACAGGTAGAACACACCAAATTAGAGTGCACATGAAACATATTGGGCATACATTGTTTAGCGACGCTTCTTATGGTGGCGATAAAATCTTAAAAGGAACTATTTATTCAAAATACAGGCAGTTTGTAAATAATGCATTTAACATTTGTCCAAGACAGGCACTTCATGCTAAATCATTAGGATTTATTCATCCAAAAACTGGTGAAGAAATGTATTTCGAAAAAGAACTGCCAGAAGATATGGAAAACTTGATAGATAAATGGCGAAAATACACCAAAACAATTTTTGATAGTTAAAAAAAACTACTATAATACTATTACGTCTTTTTTTTAGATTTTCCAATTGTTAACAATTCGTTCCATTGTGTTGTGTACCTTGGGCTTCGGTGTTCTTTTATAAGTCCCCACTCCTTTTCTCTATTGCCCACACTTGCCGATTTTACTTTATTTTTTCCATATTTACTATTTAATTTATCTATTATATTAGTAAGCGATTTATTTTCTATTTTCTGAGGCTTATAAAATAAGTTAGCCTGTATCTGATTTTCTGGTAATAAATGAAATAAATTAACTCCAACTTTTTTATAACGAATACCTGGTCTATAAATTTTACTAAGTCCTTGAAGTGCTATTTTAGTAAGTTTAAAGGTGCTATTGGTGGGTATTTCTAAAGTTAATACTATATTTTGGTTGTGTTGAATATCTGATTTACTAAAATAATTTGTTTGTAGAAAAACTTCTATTTTGCCTGCAATACAATTTTGTTGGCGCAGTAAATCTGCAACTTCTGCCACATAATAGCTACAGGCTTCTGTTATTATATCATAATCATCCAATTTTTTCCCAAAGGATTTAGCTGTTCCTATTGCTTTTTTATTTTCTGGTAAACCTGCCAATGCTATACAAGGCTTATTGTTTAGTTCTTGCCAAAGTCTTTCTCCTGTTACAGACATCTGTTTCCTTACCCATTCTTTAGTTAATTTTGTAAAATCATAAGCAGTTTTGTTACCAATGTTTTGCAATCGAACAGCGTGTTTTCTTCCTACACCCCAAATATCTTTAACTTTAGTTTCTGTTAATAATTGTTTTCGTTTTGCTTCTGTATCTACTACAAATACATGGTTGTTTGCTGCTACTTTTTTTGCATATTTATTAGCTAATTTAGATAATGATTTTGTTTTTGCTACACCTACACCTACAGGTATACCTGTGTTTTTATAAATGGTATCTTTTATTTTGTGTGCTATTCTGTTTAAATCTTTAACATCGTAAACAGATAAATCTATAAAACTTTCATCTATGCTGTACTCTTCTACAAATGGCGAAAAAGTTCTGAGCGTATCCATAACTCGCTGAGATAAATCGCTGTACAAAGTATAGTTTGAAGAAAAACAAACAACATTGTTTTTGTCTAAAAGTTTTTTAATCTTAAAAACAGGATGAAACATTGGAATATCTGTTAATGCTTTTGCTTCCTTATTTGCAGCTATAATACAGCCATCATTATTACTTAAAACTACTACAGGTTTGTTTCGCAAATCTGGTCTAAAAACCTGTTCGCAAGAAGCATAAAAACTGTTACAATCTACAAGTGCTATCATGCGTTTACAGATTTTACTATATAAGTAATAACACCCCAAATTTGTAAAGCTTCATTAGATTTTTTTGTAAATTTATAAACCGTAAATTCTTCATCTTTAACAACTAAAGCTAGGCTATTTTTAACAGGAGTTTTTGATTTATCAATAATAAGAACATCGTTTTGAGTGATACCAAAATCTTTAAAAGAGTCATCATCTACACGTACAAAAAAAGTAGCATTTGGATTTTCTACCAGAACATCATTCAAATCTATTCTTGGCTCTGCATAATGCGTAGCAGGACTAGCAAAACCTGTTTGCGTAGAACGCAATACACTATAATCTTTTTTAGTTTTTTCTATTAATGCTACTTTAGTTTTTTCCACTTGTGTTAAATATTTTTTGATGACAAAAAAATCTTTTGAAAGAATAAATACTTGAAAACTTATATTATTTAAAGCTTGACAAACTGTTTAAACTATAATAAGTCGAAATTAAAACTACTCAACTTTTTTTATTTATAATGAATAATTAGCGTGCTATAATTTTTAAAGTTTTCAACATAATCTCTAAAAGACTGGTTTCAGTAGCAAAACTATTTTAGTAAACCGTAAGCTATTTGCGGTGTATCTTTTAAAAACAACATTTCTCTTTAAACCAAAAGACTTTTGTGCTAAAAGACAAACTACAAAGCAATTGAACAATGACTAAAAATATTATCAAAAAAAACAAGCTAACAAACAGCTACACCATAAAAAACAAAAGCCTTAACTATCAATAAGTTAAAGCTCTTGTTTAAGTACCCAAGGTGGGAATCGAACCCACACGATATTGCTACCACTGGATTTTGAATCCAGCGCGTCTACCAATTCCGCCACTTGGGCAAAAATCCTTGTTTAAAAGGAATGCAAAAGTATAATTAATTTTCACAAAAAACTAAATCACTTTCATTTTTTTCATTAAAAAACTTGCACTCTTGTTTTTACATACACCTTTTCGCAATTTAAAGTCAAAATGTAAGTCATTATCTACTATTTCTACTTCAAAACATTTGTTAGATAATATTTCTGGAAATTCATCTGTTGTATTACAAACTTCAAGATCGTGCGTTGCTATAATTCCTATTGCTTTTTTAGAAATCATCTGTTTTATTACTTCTATTGTTCCTTGTCTTTTATCGTCAGAGTTTGTTCCTCTTAAAATTTCATCTAATAGCACAAAAGAAGTATCTTTTTCTAATAAATCCATTATCAGCTTTAACTTTTTTACTTCGGCAAAAAAGTAAGATTCATTTTCTTCTAAAGAATCCATTAAACGCATAGAAACTAATAATTGCATAGGCTGAACTTTTGCACTTGAAGCACAAACTACTGAGCCACAGCATGCTAAAACCATATTTACACCCAAACTTCTCAAAAATGTACTCTTACCAGACATATTAGAGCCTGTTAGAATTACAAATCTATTATTCTTAAAACTAATGTCGTTATCTACTCTTTCTTTTTTAGATAATAATGGATGTCCTAAATTATTGAATGCAAGGTTTTTATCGGTGTTAATTTCTGGAAAAGCATATTCAGGATTGTTATACGAAAAATTAGATAAACTATTTAGTGCTTCAAATTCGCCTAGAACTTTTAACCAATTATTTACACTTGTATTGTTTTCTTTTTTCCAAGTTTGCAGTTTTCTATATATATGTATATGATACTGAAAAAAACCATTGAGCAGTATAGAACCAAAAACATTTTGTACAGATGCTAGCTTAGAAAATATATTCGCTAATTCTTTGATAGCAGAACTTGCTTTTTGATTATTCAAATTCAATTTTGCTTTTAAAGCTATTAATTTTACTGACTCAAAATTTTCGTTTTCAATTTCTTCTAAAATTAAACTGTAAGCCTTGGTAATTTCTTCTATTTTAGTTGTAAAACTTAGTTCTTTTGTCATTTTTTTTATTTGACTAAAAGCGACTAAAACATTCAGTAAAAAAGTTTGATAAAAGAGATTGAAAAATACATTTTCTTTACTAATAAAGTATGCTAAACCAAAGCCAATAAATAAAAAAGGCAAAACATAAGAAGCTATAATTACCCATTTTGGCAAAGCAACATTGTTTGATTTTAACCAAGAATGCAACAACTCGTATTTGTTTTTTTCATCTTTGGACAACTTAGCAAATGCAAATAAATTTTGTTTCCAACTTAGTTTTTCATTAAGTTCTTTTATTGCATTTTGATTATTTAAAATATCTTCATTAGCTGCTTTTTTAGTTAATAAGCCTGCAAGTGTTTTTTCGCCTATATAAGTAGCCGTTCTATTCAAATGCTGAAATAAAGATTTGTGTCCAAAAATATCTAAGTCAAATGCATAAATATGTTTTGGTTTAAGGTATTCGATACCATTTTTAAATGGAACTTCTCCTTTTTCAAGAAAATCAATTTCTTCTTGATTTATTTTTATGAGTTCTTTGGTAAATTGTCTTTTAAAAACAATTTTTGAATGATAGCTTAATACCAATAAAAACCCAAGGACTAAAGCTATAAATAATGTAAATAAAAGGTAAGTAAAAGTTTTAAAAACCAAAAAATACAAGCAAATAAGTATTGCCAAAACAAGTACAAACCTCAGTAAACTTACTGAATGAAAACGCTTATTAAGCTCATCGAAACTACGTTGATGTTTATCTTTTAAAGAATAATATTGTTTTAAAACATCCATAAATTTCGATTAATTAAACTTATAAAATCAACTTAGTTTTATTAACCAAACTTAGTCATAACCCATTTTACCAAATCATTTCCGTTAGCAAAAATCAATAAGCCAAACAAAATAACCATACCTATAATTTGTGCTATTTCCATAAATTTTTCGTTGGCAGGTTTACCTACTATCATTTCATAAAGTGTAAACACTGCGTGTCCACCATCAAGTGCTGGTATTGGTAACAAGTTTAAAAAAGCCAACATTACAGAAAGAAAAGCCGTTAATTTCCAAAACACTTCCCAAGAAAAAGTTTCTGGAAACATACTTCCTATTGCTGCAAAACCACCTATTTGTTTGTAGCCTTTTATCTCTGAATTAAAAATAAGTTTAAACTGTTTGATATAGTTTACTAATGTTTCCCATGTTTTTACTGGCCCAGCAACTATTGCTTCTCCAAAAGTGTATTCACGCCTTCCAAACTCAAAAGTTTCTTCCAAACTATTTATTTGATAACCTAAAAGACCTTTTTCGCCAGTTTTTAAAGTTACTGTTTCTTGTTTTCCATTTCTGTCTAAAACTACTGTCAATTCTTTATTAATTAGTTCTGGTTTCATATTAGAAACATCAGATTGGTAATTAATTTGTTTTCCGTTTATAGAAATCAACTTGTCGCCAACTTTAGCACCTGCATTTTCTATAGCACTATTTTTTGGAAAATCATATATTACTGCTGGCACAGCCAAAGTATACAAACCAGCACCTTTAGTATCTAATACTTTTTTGTAAAATTTATCGTCAAGACCATCTATAACAAAAGATTCGCTTCCTCTTTTTACAGTAATATTTTTACCTAAATCAAAAATCATTGAAGACTTTATATCGTTAAAATTTTCTTTTTTAACGCCATCTACGTGTGTAATTAAATCACCATTTTGCAAACCAATTTCTGTTCCTAAGCTATCTACTGCTATTCCATAAATGGCGTTTTCGGTAGGCAAATATTTATCGCCCCAAGTATAAGCCATTCCGGTATAAATCACAAATGCCAAAAGTACATTTACGATAATTCCTCCTAGTAAAATGATTAACCTTTGCCAAGCTGGTTTTGCTCTAAATTCATAAGGTTCTGCTGGCTTTGCTAAGGCATCTTTGTCCATTGTTTCGTCCATAATTCCGCTCATTTGAACGTAACCACCCATCGGAAACCAACCTATTCCATATTCTGTATCTCCTATTTTCTTTTTAAATAAAGAAAATTTCATTACGTCTGGCATTGGAAACAAGAAATCGAAAAATAAGTAGAATTTTTCAACTCTTACCTTGAAATATTTTGCTGCCAAAAAGTGCCCTAACTCGTGTAGAACAATCAATATAGATAAACTACCAAGTAACTGTAGTGCTTGAATCATAAGTATTTTATTTAAGTACGCAAAGCATACTATTTTATTTTCGAAATGCAATTTTACGACATTTTGTGCGCTTATTAAAGTACTTCTTTCTTTTATAACTAAATATTAATGCATTTTAACGAAGTTTTGAAGTAAATCTGCAATTTTTCTATTATTCGATAAGTGAATTACTTTATTTTGCCCGCCTAGTTTACCTTGACTGCTTTGATATTTATGAAAACCATTTTTTTCAATAATTCTTAATTTTGGACTTGCTAAAATATTTCCTTCTCGTAAATCTTTATAATAACTATTTTTTGAAATCAAAATTTTGTCTAAAGTCGATTCTATTTTTCTTAACTCAAAATTTTCTTCTTCAAATTCTATAAACCATTCATAATAAGAAGTTTCATTTTTGTTTTGAGCCACAAAAGGTGCAAGCGTAAATTCTTTAATATTTATTTTAAATTGCTTAGAAACAAATGCAATAGCCGCTTCAACTTCTTCTGCAATTACGTGTTCGCCAAAGGCAGAAACAAAATGTTTCAATCTTCCGCTTACTATTATTTTATAAGGATTTAGTGAAGTAAATTTTACCGTATCGCCAGTATTGTACGCCCACAAACCAGCGTTTGTAGATACTATTAAAACATAATTGGTATCTAATTTTACATCTTTTAATGAAATTCTTTCAGCATTTGATTTATCGAAGTTATTCACTTCTACAAATTCATAAAAAATTCCAGCATTGGTATTTAATAAAAGACCTTTGTCATTTATATTATTTTGATAAGCAAAAAAACCTTCTGAAGCAGGATAAGTTTCTATAGTATCAATATTAATACCAATCAATTTTTCAATCTTTTTTCTGTATGGTTCATAGTTTACACCACCGTACACAAAAAGTTTAAAATTTGGGAAAATTTCTTGAATTGTTTGTTTACCCGTTTTTTCTAATAATTTTTCAAAATACATTATACACCAAGGCGGAATTCCACTAATTAGCCGCATGTCTTCTTGGTAAGTTTCTGCTACAATGTCATCTATTTTTGTTTCCCAATCTTCAATACAGTTTGCTTCGTAACTTGGTTTTCTGTTTCCAGTAAGCCATTTTGGTACGTGATGATATACAATTCCAGAAAGTCTTCCTGTTGGTATTCCATTAGTGTCGGTAAGCACTGGACTTCCTTGCAAAAAAATCATTTTTCCGTCAAAAAAATTTGCTTTATTGGTTTCAGAAACATAATAAAACAGAGCATTTCTAGCAGCTACAATATGATGATTTATAGATTCTTTTGAAATAGGAATATATTTAGAACCAGATGTTGTGCCAGATGTTTTTGTAAAATAAATTGGTTTCCCTTTCCATAAAACATCTTCTTTTCCTTCTATTACTTTTTCAATGTGAGGTTTTAAAGCTTCATAATCTCGAATTGGTACTTTTGTTTTAAAAGATTTATAGTTTTTTATAAATTTAAACTCATGTTCGTTTCCAAATTGTGTGTTCTTTGCTTCAGAAATCAAATTCAATAAAACTTGATTTTGATTTTCTACTGCATTAAATCGTTTTGTAGTATTTAAATTAGTAACTATTTTTGCAATAGCTTTTATTACTTTTGATTTTAAATTCATTTACTGCAAATATAAATATCTTAAATTGCTTAAAAAAAAATATAAAATATCGGCACTTTTGATATGCAGTTTACTTTTTGTAAATACTATATTTTGCCAGAAAAGCAAAAAGGAATTTAAAAGAGAAAAACGTATTGAAAAACAAATAAAAAACGATTTAAAGGCAAATAACAAAGTAGACTCTAACTATATAGAATTGTTACCAAAAGACAAAATTTTAATAGGAATACAGGGCGGTGGTGTAGACAACCGATACA
>CAKZQD010000003.1 GCA_937139485.1 uncultured Bacteroidota bacterium
CAGCACCGAGTGCGAGGTTGAGTGGGATATTTGGACTGACTGCACCCTGTGATTCAAAGGGTTCAGCGTGAATGATGATCGGATTTTCCGTAATGCGGCGCTGCATTTCTTCACCGACCAACTTGATCTTAAGCTGTTCAAGCATCCGCTGGGAGGTTTCGAATTCGGCCTTCGCGTCATCGAATCCGTGAAGACCAATTCCCTGAGTGACTGCCTTTTGCTTCTTTAAAAAAAGCAATATGACCACTGTGAAGCAAATCGAAACATCCTGAAACAAAAACTTTCATCTTTTTAATAAATTATATTTTTATTATCAAGGTCTATTACTTGAACTATGTTTGGTATTGTACTAGCTACCTTTTGTATAAAACTTTGCTGTTCCAAAATTTGATTAAACGATTTCTTAGATTTATCAATATCTTCTAAAATCTCTAAAGCCTGTATGGCGTCACCATCATTATTTCTTTTCGTGACTATTATTTTTAAGCTTACCCATATATAACCTCTGGTTTTATGATAAATTAAATATTCAATAGCATTATTGAAATTGGCTTTCTGAGCATTAAGCATGTTTTCTGCTAAGTAGCTAGTATTTTCTTTATAATCTGGATGTATTATCTCATATCTGTTTTCTAAGTATTCATTTCTAGAATAACCAAATATTAATTTATTTTCAAAATTTGTATACACGCATTCATTGGTTTCTAAATTATAAACACTTAAAAATTGTGGAATGGTAGATGAAATGTTTTCAATAAAATATTGCTGTTCCAGTATTTGTTCTTCATTCATTTTAGAAGCGTGAATATCTGCAACTAGTTCAAGTGTTGTTAGCGGTCTTTGATTTTCATCTCTTTCAAAAATAATAGAAGTGTTTTTATACCAGCGAAGTCCTTTTGTTTTGTGTTTTAGCAATAAATCTATCGAAAATATGTTTTTATCTTGCGCTACTAAAATATTTTTTTGGTATGCTTTACTTTTTTCAATTTGCGAAGAGTCTATAAAAGCATCTTTTGTTGTAGATACAAATTCTTTATCCTTATAACCAAGCACATCTATTGCTTTATTATTAGAAAAAATTAATTTATTAGTACTATAGTCTTTTAGGTAAATAAATTCTGGAATTGCCGAACTTATCTTTTCTATTAAATCTTGTTGTTCAGCAATTTTTATAACTTTTTTCTTTGCTTCATTAATATCTTCTACAATTTCTAGCAATTGAGAAGGCAAGCCTTTTTCATTTCTTTTAAGAATAATTACCTTATAGTTTACCCAAATATAGTCTGTATGTTTTGGTTTTGTTTGTAGTTCTATAGAAAAAATAGTCTTGCTTAACTGTGTATTTACTTTCTTTTTAAAAAGCTCTAAAGCTTCTTTATGCTCGGGGTGAACAAGCCTACTACTACGTCCTAGATATTCTTTTTTTGTATAGCCAAATATTTTTTTATTCTCAAAGTTTGTATATGTATATAAACCTTTTTCTATATCGCATAAGTATTGATAGTTTGTCATGGCGTTTGTAATGGTTGTTATTAAATGCTCTTGTTCAGCAATTTTAATATTCTTCATTTTTACATCATGAATGTCGTCAAATATCTCTAATATTTGTTCAGGTTCATTGTCAATATTTCTACTTATTATTTTGAGCCTTGTTTTATACCATCTGTAGCCCTTTGTAATATGCTTTATTAATATTTCGTATTCTAAAGTCTTATCATTGTTCGTTTTTATAAATTTTGTTATACTTTTTTTGTATTCTTCTATGAAGTTAGGGTGTATAAGTTCTTTTACGTTTTCTTTCCAAAAAGTATTTGTATATCCAAAAATATTTTTTCTCTTTACATTTGAGAAAACAATATTTTTTTCTTTTAAACCAACTACATAAACAGTAGAAGGAAGTTTTGAAGTTACATTTGTAATGAAATTTTGTTGCTCTTTATTTTTTCTAACATTAATTTCATTTTCATTAATATCTTCAATAATCTTTAAAACTCTTTTTGGTTTTGAGTTTTTATCTCTATCAAAAACAAAAGTTCTTATTTTATAACATCTATAACCTTTTGTTTTATGTAGTAGCTTTACTTTAGTATCATAAGATTGTTTTGTAGTGGTATTTTTAAATGAAATAAATTCATTATTATATTCTACAAAGCTGGCTGGGTGTAAAAGTTCTTCTCTTGTTATATTGTTAAATTCTACTTCTGTATAACCCAATACTTGTTTACATCTATTATTAGAAAAAAGTACATCTTGACTATGTGGTTCCATCATAAAAATAAATTCTGGAATAGCCTGACTTACCTTTTCTATAAAAACTTGTTGTTCTTTTATTTTTTGCTCGTTTAGTTTTCTACGAGTTATGTCTATAATAATTCCAAAACTAAAAATTTTCTTACCAGTTTTAGTTACTTTTAAAGCACTAGATTTGTCGTATAGCCATACTACTTCTCCTTTACTATTAAATATAGGATATTCGAGTTCTAAAATATCTGCTGGATTGTTAGATTTTTTATACTTTTTTATTTTTGTTTTAAAGTCTTTAAAATATTTATTTAAAACTTTAGTATCTAAAAAGTCAAATTCGGATAGTTCTCCTAAATCAGAATTTTTGTATCCTAAATAATTTAGTAAATTCTTATTTTCATAAATGTTTACATCATTTTTTATGTCCAGTATATATTGCATTACAGGACTTTGGTGTATAATTGTATCTATTTTTTCATTGTCAATATTATTGGCTTTTTTTGTTTTAAAAAAACTCAGTTTATTCAACAAGCCACTAAAATATATTTTATTTGTTACTGGGTCTTTTAGTAGAGAAATTAAAATTTCATAACTAGAATACTGATTTTTTAAATTTAAGAACTTTCTTCTAACTGTATAGTTAGGTATTTCTCCATTTATTAATCTTTGAATTTGGTTATAATTTATTTCAAATTCTGAAGGAGCGGTAAATTCAATAATGTTTTTCCCAATAATATCTTTATATTCTATTTCAAAATTTTCTAGTGCGCTATTATTTACATCAACTACATTATACTCGGCATCAAGTATAATTATTGAAGAAGAACTCATTTTAAAATGAACATCATTATGAAAAGGAGAGTGAAGTATTGCCATTTATGTATTGTACTGGAATAAATAAAAAAAAGATTCAACTTTTTAATAAAAGTTGAATCTTTTTTAAGTTTACTAAGAAAAGTTTATTAAACGTTGTAAATATCTTCTATTAAAGTTTTATATTTTTCTTTAATTACTTTACGTTTTACTTTCATTGTTGGTGTCATTTCACCACTTTCAATAGTCCATTCGTCTGCTAGTAATTCAAACTTTTTAATTTGTTCTACTTTTCCAAAAATAACATGCGTGTTCATCCCAAAGTGTAACCGGGCTACTTGCATTGTTATTGTTGACGCACCGACTCGGTGACTTCTTTTAATATAGCTAGTATAAAACGCATTTATTAAAGCAATAAAATCGACACCAATATGCTCATAAAAGTCTTGGTCTTCATACAGTAAAGTAGCTTGTTGAATGCTCAAAGGGATTTTATCTATTGGCGTCCATAATCTATATCTATCGTCTGCGGCTAAATTTAAACGAAGTAATTTATCACTGCTATCGTAAAAAGCCGTTGAGTAAGCATTGGGCTGGGTAATATCAGGCTTTGGAGTAAATAAATACAACAGCACTGCAAGCAGTGCTGTTGTAAAAAAAGCCGTTTTTATTATTGTAGATGGTATTCCAGCTGATGTTATTGAAAAAATAAACACTCCAAATTTAGATGCTATAAGTAAAGTGGGAGCTTATGCGAGAGCTTATGTTGGCGGGGGTGCAGGTACGTATTCTGAAACTAAAACCATATCTGCCAATGGCTACAATAGCTTGCTCACAGCAACGTGGTCTAATAAGCACAATGTGCTTGGTAACTCCATAAAACATCCAAATTATAACTATTGGAATATTTTCAGAATTGCTAAAAATCATAATCCAAAATTAAAAACAGCCATATTTTCTACGTGGTTAGATAATCGTACAAAGCTTGTTGGCGAAGGTTTAAAAGAAGCCGGAGCCATTACATTCGATTATGCTTTTGATGGTTTTGAGCACGATACTATTAATTTTCCTCACGATAAAGAGAAAACGCAGTATTTTATAATTGATGAGCATGTTTCAAAAAAAACGGAAAAGTAACTTTAGTGTCGGAGGGGGAAGAATCAAACTATAAAATGAATTTTAGAAAGAAAGGAAGCGGGGCTTCTCCTTATTTTTTAACGGAAAGAGAAGATAGGTACACGAGAAATGATACAAGCTTGGTTTATTTGGGTAGCTTCGATCATTTTCTAGTCAATTTTCATCAACGACCTTATCCAATGGTGAAAGTCGCTGGTATTATTAATGATGATATGTTGAGGATAAATTCCTCTAAAACAATAATTAGTGGTGGCACTGGCGATTCGAGATTTACCTATTACCACTATTTCAAACGAGTTAGTTATTAAACAAAAAAAGCACCATTCAATTAAGAATGATGCTTTCAATTTCTCAAAGAAAAGATAAAAGCCGCCTAAATATCATTTAGGCGGCTTTTCTATTTAGTAATAAGTAGTTTATTGAGCTCCTTCTGCAATAGGT
>CAKZQD010000004.1 GCA_937139485.1 uncultured Bacteroidota bacterium
TAGATTCGAAATTAACAGCGGAACAAAAAATTGTTATACTGGAATTAATTGTAGAAGAGTTATTTGATGAAGCAGCAGAAATTATAAAAAGAGAAATATTGATTTCATTAGCAATATTTAGGTGGAAAAGGGAAGAACTGAAACTTGCACTTAAAGTAATATCGAAATATGAGCTTGAGTTTAAAGACAAAATGGATTTAACTGAGGCGACTAAAAACAATATAAAAGGCTTGATTTATTGGCGAATAGGTAAACTTAATATTGCATTGAAAGAGCTTTATAAAGCACTAAATTACTTTAAAGAAGATAGCAATGGTGTTTTAAAACGACTAGGATCTATAATAAATATTAATAATAATATTGCTTTAATTTATGAACAACAAAAAGATTATAATGGTTCAATAAAAATTTATACTAGCAATATTGAACTTCAAAAAAAATATAAACACAAAGAAGGTTTATCCATGTCTTATATGAATATTGCGTCTTCTTATCAACTCAATAATGAAACAGTAAAAGCAATAAATTTTAGCAAGTTTGCTCAAATATTAAAATATGAAATAGGCGATATTTTACAAGCAGAAAGAATAAATGTAAACCTGGCAGACTGTTATTTTATTATAAATGACATTGAAAACGCAGAAACTTATGCTAAACTTAGTGTAGATTCTAAAGATGAAATGACACGAAATTACGGACAACTTTACTTGTTTAAAGTACTATTAAAAAAATATGAGTTTGATGATAAAAACAATATTCAAAAGCAAGAATTATTGTTATTGGCAAACAAATGTTACAAGATACTTACTGACTTAAATGATAGCGAATTTAAAATAGAAAATTATCCGTTTATTGCTAAAGCATATCAATATACTGGGGAATTTGAAAAAAGTATTAAAATTTTAAACGAAAGATTTGACCTTTATACTATAGTTATAGAGAATAAAAATATCGAATCGTACAAACAAATAAGAGAATCTCACGAAATACAACTTCAACAAAAAGAGCTAGAAAAAAAAGAGCAACTATTACAACAAAAAGAAGCCCTAAACAATAAACTAAAACAAGTAAATGATGAATTGGAGCAGTTTACTTCTATGGCATCGCACGATTTAAAATCGCCTTTGAGAACCATATTAACACTTTGTGGTTTTATGAAAGAAGGAGACTTAGCAGCAGCAGAGATGAACGAATATTTAAGTTTAATAGAATCTGATGCTGTAAAAATGGATAATTTGATTAATTCATTATTGAGATATTCTAAAATTGGCTATAATAACGTAGAAAAAGAAAAAATTGATTTAACAGACTTGGTCAATAATGTAAAAGTTAATTTAGAAACAGAAATAAAGACTAGAAATGCACTTGTTCATATTGAAGACCTTCCAGAAATACAAGGAAATAAAGTTTTATTGCAACAACTATTTCAAAACCTCATAAACAATGCTTTAAAATACAACGAAAACCAAAAACCAGAAATAACAATAAGAAGCGAAGAAATTAGAAACACTATAGAAATAATAGACAACGGCATAGGAATACCAGAAAATAAAATTCAAGATATTTTTAAAGCCTTTACCAGAGCACATTCAGCAAGTAAATACGAAGGTAGCGGTGTTGGCTTAGCTACTTGTAAAAAAATTATGGATTTGCATTCGGGTACTATTTTTGTAAGTTCTGAAGTTGGGAAAGGGAGTTGTTTTAGTTTGATTTTTAAAGTAAAACACTAATTTTATAATTAATATAGTAAATTACAATAGCTACAAGTGAATAGTACAGCCACAGTTAATAAAAACAAAAATGCTATAATGCTTTTTTTTAAATCTATAGATTTTATAGATAGCAAACTAACAAAACAAAGCAAAGAGTTAATTCATAAGAAAGTACTAGAAAATAAACTTAAAGGCTACTTTGAGAATAGTTTTTGGAGAGGAAAAAGCGGAATACAAAGCATTTTTAATATTACAGAATCAATTATATTTTTAGAGTACACTTCTGTTAAATATATAGATGTTATTTTTTTAAAAAACAAAACAAACATATTTAACATTTTAGTATATTATAAATTTTTAAATAAAGAATATTTAAGTGCGCTTAAATTAATTAATAAAATAGAATCTTTTAATGAAACAGATACAGATGACTACATTAATACTTTAAATTATAAAGGAACTATTTATAAACTGCTGGGGAGATATAACGAAGCCCTAGAAGCTTACTATGAAGCGATACGTTTAATAAGTGGTTGTGAAAAAACTACTATAGATGAGAAGGAATTAAAAATGTCTAATGTTTATAATAATATTGGTATTTTATATAGGTTGCAAAATGATTTAGAAAGTGCAGAAAAAATATTTAAAAAGAGCACAATATTAAATGAGCATATTCAAAACAAACCTAAGCTATTAATATGTTATGCAAATTTAGCAAACATATATGACAAAAAAAATGAGTATAAAAAAGCCATTGCATATTTATTGAAAGCAAAAGATTGTAGAAGCGATTTTTCTGATACTAATGCAGAAAGCGTATTAAACATAAATTTAGCAACAATATATCTTAAAATAAACGATTTTGATTTAGCTCAAAAATATTTAAATAAATGTAAAACAAGTACACAAAAATCGATTAAGCAGGAAATAGTTTTATTAGAACTGTCAATTGTTATGAAACAATTAGAAAAGCTTGAAAAAAATAGTTTTATAAATAAAAAATTAGCCAATGATTTAATTGAAAAATCTCTTAAAATTGCAAAGGAAGAAGAGTCAATTGTAAATAAAATGAGTATTTACTCACTTATAGCAGATGCATACCTAGTAATAGAAAACTTCAAACAAGCAAACATAATGCTTACTAGAAGAAACATGCTATTTAAACAACTTACAGAACAACAAAAAATAGACTCTTACAAACAAATACGAGAATCTCACGAACTAGAACTTCAAAAAAAAGAATTAGAAAAAAAAGAACAACTTTTACAACAAAAAGAAACATTAAACAAAAAACAAAAACAAATAAACACAGAACTAGAGCTATTTGCCTCTATGGCTTCCTACGATTTGAAAGCACCTATAAGAACTATTTTGGCATTATGTAGTATTATAAAAAACCAAAACTTGGCTAAAACAGAAATGAATGAGTATTTAACATTGATAAAAATAGATGCTCAGAAAATGAATAACTTAATAAATTCATTGTTGAAATATGCTAAAATTGGATATAAAAATGTTGAATTTAAAAAAATAGCTTTAAAAACAACAGTAAACACCGTAAAACGAAATTTAGCTACAGAAATAAAAAATAAGAATGCAATCATTAGCTTAGAAAAACTCCCAGAAATAAATGGCAATAAAGCATTACTAGAACAACTTTTTCAAAACTTGATAAACAACGCATTAATATATAACGAAAACCAAAAGCCAGAAATAACAATACGTAGCACCAAAAACCAAAATGAAATAGAAATAGTAGACAACGGAATAGGAATACCAAAAAATAGAATAAATCAAATTTTTAAAGCCTTTACCAGAGCACATTCTGCAAGTAAATACGGAGGTAGCGGCGTAGGTTTGGCTATATGCAAAAAAATTATGGATATACATTTTGGAAGCATATCGGTAAGTTCTAAACAAGGCAAAGGAACTTGCTTTACTTTAACTTTTAAATAAAACACTTAAAATCGTATATTTTTATTTAAACATCAAACAAAGCATTATTTTTAGTCTTTAATATTTATTATGATAAATGATAATACACATAAAAAAGTTGTAAAAAAGTTTTTTAAGCAAATTAAGTTTAAAGAACAAGAACTTACAGCAGAAACAAAGACGCTCACAAAAAAAGAAGTACAAGAAAACCAGCTTCAAAATTATTTTAACTGGGCAAACATAGCTTTTATTATTGAAACATTTGAAACAGTAAACAAATCTAAAGTTTTTATTAATTATTTACTTGAAAACTTTGAAAAAGAGTTTAGCAATACAACTAAACATGAAATATATAACTTTTTATTACACCAAAAATTAATAAACAACGAATTTCAATCAGTACTTAGTTTATTTAGTTTTATAGAGAAAAACTTTAACAACAACACAATAGATTTTGCTTTTTCGATAAGTAGAAAAGCTGTAGTTTATAAAAAAATAGGTAAAAACAAAGAAGCCCTAGAAGCACTAAATAAAACACTAGAAATATTAAAACGCCAAAAAAAATCAAAAAGAAAAACCTTTAGTATTTTTACTATCAACAATATAATAGCAACCATTTATATAGATAATGGAGAAACAGATAATGCAATAAAACTTTTCAAAAAAAACTTAAAAGGACAAGAAACCATTGGCGATAAATATAGTGTTTCTATATGTTATATGTACTTAGGAAGTTTGTACAAAAAATTAAAAAAGTATAAATTAGCTATAAAATATTACTTGCTAGTACAAGAAATAAGCGAAGAACTAGGTCTTTTAAAAGAAGCAGAATCCACAAATACAGAATTAGCAGAATTATATATATTAGACAATGATTTAAGGTCTGGAATAAAATATATAAAACTATGTAAAAAAAGCAGTCAAAAAAGTATAAACCAAGAAGCAACATTTTTAGAACTACTTTTATTTTTAAAAGAACTAACAAAGCAAGAAAAATCTGAACTAGAAAAACTTATTGTCAAATGCCTTTCTTTGATAGAAAAGTATGACAATTTAGATGATAAACTAGAAAAATACGATTTAATAATAGAAGCGTATGAGTATACAGAAAATTATGAAAAAACAATTTCAATTTTAAATAAAAAACACGAGTTATTTGCAAAATATATAGAAGAACAAAAAATAGAATCTTATAAGCAAATAAAAGAATCAAACGAAATACAACTACAGCACAAAGAACTAGAAAAAAAGGATTCACTTTTGCTACAAAAAGAAGCCCTAAACAAAACACTAAAACGTGTAAATGATGAACTAAAGCAGTTTACCTCAATGGCATCACACGATTTAAAATCGCCATTGCGTACCATTTTAACAATAAGTGACTTAATGAAAGCAGGCGATTTGGATCAAGAAGAAATGAATGAATACTTAACTTTGGTAGAAGAAGATGCTATAAAAATGGACAATTTAATAAATTCATTACTAAAATATTCTAAAATAGGATATTCTAATATAGAAATGGAAAAAGTATGTTTAAACGATTTAATAACAGGCGTACTAAACAATTTAAAAACACAAATTCAACGAAAAAAAGCTCAAATAAACTTAGATAAACTCCCACAAATACAAGGAAACAGATTGTTGTTGGAACAACTGTTTAAAAACCTCATAAACAACGCCTTAAAATATAACGAAAAGCAAATACCAGAAATAAACATAAGAAAATCAGTAAACAAAAAAACAATAGAAATACAAGACAACGGCATAGGAATACCAGAAAATAAGATTAAAGAAATATTTAAAGCCTTTACCAGAGCACACTCAGCTAGTAAATACGAAGGCAGCGGCGTAGGTTTAGCTACTTGCAAAAAAATAATGGATATTCACTCGGGTACTATTTCTGTAAGTTCTGAAGTAGGGAAAGGGAGTGTTTTTAAATTACAATTTAGTTAAAAAAAGAGGTTCATTTACAAGAAAACAGCTTCGTTTTTAAAATCGTACTTTAAATTTCTTTCAATCATTTCACCAGCTTTTTCATCAAATACTTTACATTTTTCTATAGGGCATTTGTATAAATGCAAGCTTATAGACCTGCCATCATTTAAATTCTGTATAGAATGAAACTCGTTTTTATTTGTAGAAGTATAGCAAATTTCTTTTTCGCCTATTCGTACTTTAAATTTTTGATTTAATCTTTTCGTTTTTGGATTTTCTATGTAGCGTTTTTCTTCAAAATTTCCTTGTACTACATATATCCAACCTTCGCTACCATCGTGCCCGTGTATAGGTGCTTTTTGTCCTTTCTCCCAGCAAAGCAATATCAATTCAAAATCGTCTCCTTTAGCAACACAACTACGTGTATATTTCTCTTGAGAAAAATTTATATATTCTAAAAAATCTGCTGTGCTAAAGTTTAATTCTTTTAAAAGACTCAAATATTCTTCTGCTTCGCAAGTAGAAACACAATCTATTAGTTTATTAATTTTAGTTCTACTGTCCATAATTTTTTATTCGCTTTGCAAACACGTACCTTTAACGTTTACTGTTAACAGAATGCAAATATACAAATAATTAAGCTATGAATAAAGACTTACAAATATTTAACAACATTGTAAACAAGCTTTTAGAAGAAGAAAAAACAAACCCAGTTACAAAACCAATAGATCCAGAAGCACTTTACAAGACTTTAGATTTATCACTTTCTGAAGAAGCAAGCCTAGAAGGTGATTTTGTAAAAAACTTAGAAAAAATAGTTTTAAACACACCAAAAACAGCTACAAACTTATTTTTCAATCAACTTTTTGGTGGTAGAAACAGCAGAGCATATCTTGGAGAATTATTGGCCGTAATGCTCAATAACTCTATGTACACATACAAAGTAGCTGGTCCACATATTGGAATTGAAAAAACTATAATCAAAGAAATAATAAAATTGATAGGTTTTGGAAACAAAGCAGACGGAACATTTGCCGCTGGTGGTTCTATGACTATTTTTATGGCTATGATAATGGCTCGTGATGCTTACAATTTAGACATTGTAAAAAATGGTGTTTTAAACAAAATGGTGATGTACACTTCTAAAGAATCTCACTATTCTATCCCAAAAAATGCTACTTTTATGGGCATAGGAAGAAATAATGTGCGCTATATAAAAGCCGATAAACATGGTAAAATGATGGTATCTGAACTAGAAAAAGCCATAAAAGAAGATTTAGAAGCAGGAAACAATCCATTTTGTATAAACGCAACCGCATCTACAACCGTAATGGGTGCTTTTGACCCAATAGACGAGATTGCCGAAATGAACAAGAAGTATAATTTATGGCTACACGTAGATGGTGCGTTTGGTGGTTCGGTAATATTTAGTAAAAAATATAAAAAGCTTTTAAAAGGCGTTGAAAAAGCAAACTCTTTTAGCATCAATGCACATAAAATGCTTGGAACACCGCTTTCTACTTCTATGGTAATTGTAAACGATAAAAAACATTTGTACGATTCGTTTTCTAACGAAGCAAATTATCTTTATCAAACAGATGGCGATGATTTAAATCTTGGTAAAATTTCGCTACAATGTGGAAGAAGAAATGATGCTTTTAAATTTTGGACACTTTGGAAATCTGTAGGAACTTCTGGTTTAGAAAAAATTGTAGACAATCACTTTGACCTAGCGCAAGCATCAAGAGATTATATAAGAAACAACAAAGATTATACATTATATAGTTTTGATGATTCTGTTACAATTTGTTTCAACTATAAAAATATTCCAGCAAAAGATATTTGTAATAGATTATACGAAGAAGCAACATTAATGGTTGGTTTTGGTCGTTTTGACGGAACAGAATTTATACGTTTAGTTTGTATTAATCCAGAAAACACCAAAGAAGATATGATGAACTTTTTTAGAATTATGGAGGAGTTTGTTGAAAAAGAGTTTGATGTGTAGTTATTTACAATTATTCTCAAATAGAATTCAACTTAATGAAAATTGTATTTTTTTTACTTCCAAAAAACAAAAGGTTCAAACAAATTCCCAAAAAAAGAAACAAATTTTCTGTCTTCTTCTTTTCCTAAACCAAATTGGATTTTTCCTACTTTTTTAGAATGAATCAATGTACCAAAAAGCCAATCCCAAATAGCAAGTTTAGCACCTAAGTTTTTATTGAAATGCTCGCTGGCATTGCTGTGGTGTATTTGGTGTTGAAAAGGACTTATAAAAATAAACTCTAAAATATTTGGGTATTTTAATTTCACACTTGAATGCCTCAAATTTGCTCCAAAAAATAGAAAAGCAAAGTTGATTACGTTCACGCCCATAAAAGTATAAACGCTTATTCTGCCGTTGGCGAAATATTCAAAAATGCCCATCAATGCACCAATAATCAAAATAGTTTTAATGTTGTTCAACAGTAATTCTACAGGATGAATTCTGTATTGTGTTACAGGGTTTAAAACAGTAGCAGCGTGATGTACTTTATGAAAACGCCACAAAAATTTTATTCTGTGTTGTAAATAATGTAAAAAGAAAGAAGCAAAATCACCAATAAAAAACACAGCTAAAGTGTATAAAGTAATTAATAATGTTTTAGAATGCCTTACTTCGTAATATCCAAAACTATCTATAAGATATTGGTTTAAATAAAAAGCTATTTTTAAACTAAAAATTAAAAATGGAGCAATAAATAGCACTTTTATCAAACTATTAAAAAACAAAAAAGCATAATCTATTTTAGCAGAAGAACTCCACCAAGTTTTTTTATTAAAAATGTATTTAAAAAGTGACGATTTAGGCTTTTTTCTATAATAAACAAAAATAGCCAAAGCTAGAGAACTCAATAAATAAACATAAAAAAGACGTTTTGTTGGTTCGTTTATATAACCAGCGCTATTATAAAACACCTCTTGAAGTGTTGCTATTATTTTGCTCGTTTTTTCCATAAATCGGCAAGCTTTGCACTTAGCGTTATATTAAAATTAAAAGCATCAGAAGGTAAAATTCCCGGACCAGGATAGCCGTCTGCTCTTCTGGTAAAATATTTGTTATTTGTAAGGTTATTTAATGCCAATTGTAAACGAAGCATTTTCCATTCGTAGCTTGCATTAAAATCTATAGTATAATATGACGGAATAATACCTACAATTGCATCGGCACTAAATTCGGCATTTGTAGCATCAGAAAAATGTTTGTGTGTATAGCTAAACTGAGTTCCCAGTCTTAATTTTTTCCATTGAAAATCTACTCCAGTTCTCAGAGTAAAAGGCGGCACATCTTCTATGTTTTTATTGAAAAAAGCACTTTGTTTTGAATCTAAATATTTAGCTTCTATCAAAGATAAATTGGCGTAAACAGATAAACTCACTGGAGCATTTTCTTTCTTTTTTGCCAACAATCTATAAATATCTGCTTGTACAAACATTTCCAAACCATAACTCAAAGCAGATGAAATATTGGTTCTATACCTTACTACTCTATTGATTAAAACAGGATCTGGAACACTGGTAAAATAAGTTCCAATTCTATTATTGTATTTCAAAACAAAAACATTGGCATCAAAAAATACCAGTTCATTTTTAGTGTTTCCTTTTACACCAAAATCAAAGTTAAATCCTCTTTCGTCTTGAAGATTGGAGTCAACCACCAAATTAGGGTTTACGATTCGTAAATCATTATAACCAACGGCTCTATAATTCTGAGAAATATTGGTGTAAATTTCTAAGTTATCATTGAATTTATAGCTCGCTCCACCACCAAAAAAAGGAAATATTCTATTAAAATTTTTGCTTTCGTTTATTGTAGTGTCTTGCAAAACATTTCCAGCAAAGTCATAAGTTGTATTGGTATAATATCCTTCTGCTTTTTGGCTCAAATACTCTAGGCGTGCTCCAAAAGTAAAAGAAAGTTTTTCTGTAACGGTAAAAATATTTTCTGTAAATAATGCAAAATTTCTATTTGGAAAACTAAAATCTGAACCTTCCAATCTTTCAGGATTCAAGTATTCAAAACTAGCTTTGCTAGCATTGTTTGTTGCGCCTTGCATTTTGCTTGTAGTTCCTTGCATAAATCTTGCGCCTACTAAAAAAACCATTGGTCTTTCTTTTATTTTATATTTATGCAAAAGCTTTGTTTCAAAAATAAAATTTTCGTATTTATCTTTCAAAAGTTCGGTTTCGTCTAGCGGATCTGTTCTGCTTATTTTCCCCAAAAACCCAGAAGCATCTCTTCCAGAAAGTTGCCCAAGCGCAAATGCTTCCAGCCTGGTTTTGTTTGAAAACTTATATTCAAATTTTAAATTCAATAAGTTCCAGTAGATTTTAAACCAATTTCTATCTCTTATAGATTGCCTTGCATCTTGTTCAAAAAGCGCATCTGTAAGTCCGCCTGCTTGCTGTGCTAAATAAGACAAAAAAGTATATTCCAACTGCATAGAAAATTTTTCAGAAAACTGATATTTCATATTTGCAAAAGCAGAATAATATTCAAAACCAGAATTGCATCGCCAGCAATCGCCTCTTCTGTATTGAAAATATGTGAAATAACTAAACTTTTTTATAGTTCCAGAAAAGCTGTTGTAAACATTAAAATATTTATTGCTGCCACCTGTTAAAGATAAATCCCACTGTAGGTTTTTATCTTTTGGTGCTTCTTTAAATTTAAAGTTAATTAAGCCACCAAACTGTGTGCCGTATTGCAAAGAAGCTGCACCTTTTACTACTTCTATACTTTTAAGTGCTTGCATAGGCGGTGCATAGTAAGCATCAGGATAGCCAATAGCATCTGCACTAATATCGTAGCCGTTTTGGCGTACATTAAAGTTTGATGTTCTTGCAGGACTTAAACCTCTTGAACCAACTCCTAACTGCAAACCAGAACAGTCGCTTTCCCAAATATTTAAACCCGAAACTTTAGAAAATATTTGCCTAGAAGAATTATTGGCAACATTGGCATTTATGGTTTCCAAATCTACTATTTCTGCTTTTTTGGTGCTGTAAATTGTTGTTCCGTCTATAGATTTTATTTTAGTGTAGCCAAACATTGTTTTGCGCTTTGCTACTACGTTTACTTCATCAATTTCTAAGTTTAAGCTTTTGAGTAAAACATTATCAACTTGTGCAAAATCTTTAAATGAAACTACTTTCCGAAATTCAGCAAAACCTTCCATAAAAAAAACCAATGTAATTTCTTGAAATTCTTTGGTTTCAATTTCAAAAAAACCGCTTTTATCGCTAAAAACACTACTGCCATCATTTTCTAAAAATACCAGTACATTTTTCAGCGGTTTATTTTTTTCATTATAAATAAAACCACTAACATTTTGACTCAAAAGTATTTGAGAAGTAAAAAGAAATAAAAATGTAGCAAAGTATTTTTGCATAGCTTAAATTAGTCTCCGTCAGAATCTGAATAAGTAATTAAAAGACCCAAAGCTGCGGTCATATCTACTTTTAAAAGCGGCAATAATTTTTGGTATTCGGCATATGTAGCCAAAGCTGCTGTATTGTCGTTTTCTAGCATTTCATTAAACGGATCTGATAATAAATTTAATGAAGTTTCTATATTTAAAATATGAGAACTCATATTATTTGCAAGCGTTTCTTTGTCTACTGCAATTAAAATTGCTTTAAATGAATCTCCGTTTTTTCCTTCGTATAGTTCTTTGAAACCAGCTATATGTTCTTTGGCTAAAAGTATAGAATTTTTACTGTAAAATGCCTCTACTTTATCTGGAACTATTTGGTTTAGCGTTCTTACGCCAGCAGGAATTCCAATTTTAGCTTCACGAGCATTTTTTTCAAAATTGAGAATCATAGCATTTGTTAATTCGCTCAAAGAAGAACCTACTGCATTTCCTGTTGCAGCTAAAAAAGTAGTTTTGTAAGAAGTTTCCCAAAGGCTTTTTACTTGGCTTACTTTATTTTTTATTTGTTCAGAAACAGCTAGCGCATATTCACTATCGGCAGCAGTTGAAAAACGAATTAAAATTTCGGATTCTGTGCCAGAAAACAATAAATAATCTAGCGCAGGAAAACCAGATGCATCAATATTTGAAGCAGCGTCTAAATTGTAAGAACTTGCTGCAATATTACTGTGTATTTGTGTAGTATCTGTAGGAAAAATATTTATGGTGTTTAAAGCCACATCTGCAGCTGGTCCAAACTGAAATACACTTACTTTTTGCCAGCTTTTATAAGCTTCAAGAAATGCATTTTGTGCTGCCACTAAATTTGCCGCATCTGGTGAAAATCTCAAATCTTGAACAGTATTGTTTAAAGTATTTGTATTGGTTTCTAAAGCGGTATAATTTGGCAAAACAATATTTTCAGCTACATTTTTTAGCATTTCTGCCGTTTCGTAGTTTTTACTATTTGAGTTTGGTTTACAAGCAAAAACCAAAACCAAACCAAATAAAAAGTAAAGTATATTTTTCATTTTAACTTGTCGTTGTTAAGCCTAGTAAAAATGACTTCTGGCCAATTTTGTCCCATTGCAATTGCTACTAAATAACATCTACAGTTGCTAACTCTCCTTTTTATTGTCTTTCATTAGGGAACTAAACCATATATTCACTTGTTTTATCATTCAAATTAACTTGATGTGATTAGTTTTCTTTTTCAAAAATCTTCTCTATATTATAATTTCCCTTTGTGCTTACTTTAATTTTTGCTCCTCTAGGTAATTTTGAATATAGTCTTTTAATAAAATCATTTACGGCTTCATTTTTATAAGTTATATATTCATTAAAAAGAATTTTATCCCCATTATTTGGTTTTATAATACTGCTATTTAAGATAGATTTAGATTCTTTTATACTATTAAGCAAGAAGTGAATATTTCCATCTTTTGATTTTACCTCAACAATTAAACCCGGTAGCCCATAAAATTTCCATGGACCATGAGCTATTGGTATTTTTGTTGTATACCAAACCTTATATTCTCTACCTCTAAACTTTAATTTAGCCAAATTGCAAACGTATCTTCCAATTTTTCTAACTTCAACTCCATAACCAAAATTCCAAACAAAATTCGGAAGTTTTTCCTCTACGATACAAGGCCTTAATTTTCCTTCTTTCGAATACACATCTCTAAAAATAATTTTCTTTTTATTTAAATTTTTATATACTTTTTTTCCGATTTTATCATTACCATCAATATTAATGTTAAAAGTTTCGTTGTCATCAAACTTATTTTTATTAGATATTGAATCCTCTTTGTAAAAAACAGTTAATGACTCACTCCCTTGAATATATAGTTCTGCTTTAGAAACCTCATTTAATCCTTTATTGACATAAGTATAACTTGCAATAATAGTAGTTCTATCTTGTGAATAAAGTAATTGAGTAATAAGTATACAAAATAGAATAATTATTTTTTTCATTATATAAAATTTGTTTTTAAAAAGAGTAGAACCTACAGAAGAATTCTACTCTTTTGAGTTAGTTATTTTACTTTCTTAAAGATTCCTCTAAAGCTTTTTTAACTCCTTTTTTCAAAAAAGCACATTTAAACCATGAAGTATCAACAGTTATTTCTAAATCTACTTCTATTCCATCAAAAACACCTTTAATTGTAACTGTACAAGGTTTTGTTTTTGTTTTGTCGATTTCAATCTGATCCACAATTTCAGGTAAAATTGAACCGCTTGCTGCTATTCCTCCTAAAAACACAAAGGCAAAGAATATTGTTAAGACTATTTTTTTCATATTCTTTTATTTTACAAATCCTTTTAGTAGAGCACCGGCTGCACTAGCACAGTCCTT
>CAKZQD010000005.1 GCA_937139485.1 uncultured Bacteroidota bacterium
TATGGCATTGTTTACGTGTTTAAAACCAATATATGAAATACAACTACTTTACTATTATTTTTGCTTTAATAACTTGCTTTTCATTTGCACAAAACACACAGACAATAAAAGGTGTAGTTTTAGATTTTGAAACGCAGCAACCTATATTTGGTGCTTCTGTTTTTGTAGAAACACCTAATCTTATAGGTACAACTTCTGACTTTGATGGCAATTTTAAATTAGAAAATATTCCTACAGGAAAAATAACTTTAAAATGTACTTACTTAGGCTATGAAACTTATATAAGTAGTCCTATTTCATTAACTACAGGAAAAGAACTTGACCTAAGTATAAAAATGGTAGAACAGGTTTTAAAAACGAACGAAGTTGTAATACTTGGAACACAAAAAGGACGTGCCAAAAATGAAAGTATGGTGCTAAGTTCTAAAAGTTTTGATATAAAAGAAACACAACGATTTGCCGCTTCTTTGAATGATCCGGGAAGAGTTGCTTTGAATTTTCCAGGTGTGCAAGCTGGACAAGACAATGATAATGATGTAATGGTAAGAGGAAATTCTGCAATGGGAATACTATGGCGAGTAGAAGGTATAGATGTGCCTAATGTAAATCATTTTTCTAGGCCGGGTTCTTCTGGTGGCGGCATTACAGCACTTTCGCCAAATGTACTGGCAAGATCTGATTTTTCTACAGGTGCTTTTCCTTCTGAATATGGCAATGCTTTTTCTGGTGTATTTGATGTAAAATTTAGAAAAGGAAATCATGAACGCTATGAATTTTCTGCAAATGTGGGCGTAATTGGTTTAAACTTTGCTGCTGAAGGGCCTTTTTCTAAAAAAGGGAAATCTTCTTTTTTGTTCAATTATAGATATTCTACGCTTTCTGTTTTAGATGCTGTTGGCATACACGTAGTTTCTGAAGATACTAGAAACATTTATCAAGATATGAGTTTTAATGTAAACATAGCTTCAAAGAAAAAGGCTAGGGTAAACATTTTTGGTTTGGGCGGTATAAGTTCTGAAATTACTAATGCAAAAACAGATACGGCTGTTTGGGAAAAATGGACAGATAAACGGCAGGTAGATTTTTTAACAAACTTAGGTGTTTTGGGTGTTTCTTGGACACAGCTTTTAAACGAAAAATCTTATGTAAAAACTGTAGTAGCTTATAGTTACAACGATGTAACTGCTACGGAAGATACTTTAGGTTTTAACACCAAAAACAGATTTAGAACTACTGCTCTTTATGATACGCAACACAAAATTGGTGTGCATTCTTTTTACAATAAAAAAATAAGCGCAAAGCTTTCTACTAAAGCTGGTGTGCATTTTGACCAATATTTCTTTAAAACTATTGATGGAAAATACAATCATAAAACTGATACTTACAGAAATCATATTGATGTGGCGAGCAATACGCAGTTGATAAGACCTTATGCACAGATTAAATATAGGGTTTCGCAGAAAGGAACATTTATAGGTGGTTTGCATGCTGTGCTTTTGAGTTTGAATAATTCTTACTCTATAGAACCGAGAGTTTCTTATACGCAAAAAATAGGAAAAATGCACCAAGTTTCTTTGGCTTATGGTTTGCACGGCAAAGCTTTACCTTTTGGAAACTACCATTATACCGAAGTAGATGTATTTGGCAATGATTATAAACCAAATTGGGATTTGAAGATGATAAAAAGTCATCATGTAATTGCTTCTTATGATATTAATTTTTTAAAAAACTACCATATAAAAGTTGAACCATTTTTTCAATACATGTTTGATGTGCCTGTGGGTGTTGGTGAAAATAGTACTTTTTCATTATTGAATGGTAGAGAAGGTTTTACAAACCAAAAACTAGTAAGCGATGGTACTGGAATGAACTACGGTGTTGATGTTTCTTTTGAAAAGTATTATACTAAAAACTGGTTTATGATGTTTAATGCTGGTGTTTTTCAGTCTACTTACACTCCTAAAGATGGTAAAACGTATAATACCTTTTATGACAATAGATTTGGGCTTTCGGCTATGGCTGGCTACGAACATCCGTTTAAGAAAAATAGTTCTTCTTTGGAACTTGGTACACGCATACAATATTCTGGCGGTTTTAGAGGAACACCTATAGATAAGATAGCATCTGCTGAGGCAAGAGAAGCCGTTTATGACGAATCGCAACCTTATAGTCTTGTGCTGCCAAACTATTTTAGACCAGATTTGAGAATTGCTTATAAACAAAATAAGAAAAAATTTACTTGGAAAGTTTCTCTGGATCTTGCAAATTTTGTTGATTATAAAAATGTACTTAGAGAGTCATATAATGTTGGCACCAATGAAATTGAATATAGATACCAAACGGGCTTGACTCCTATTTTGGCTTTTCAGTTTGATTTTTATAAAACGATAAAGAGGGATTAGTTTTTTTTTAGTTGTTAGATATTAGAAAATAGATGTTAGATTGCTTTTTATGGAAAACGAAATTGAACAATTTTATTTAAAACAAGATGAACCTAATAAAAGTGTATTTCTATATCTGCGTGAATTAATTCTTAGTATTGATAAAAATATTACGCCTGAATGGAAATATAAACTGCCTTTTTTCTATTTTAGAGGTAAAATGTTTTGCTATTTGTGGCAAGATAAAAAAACTAAACAACCTTATGTGTGCTTTTGTAGAAGTAAAAGTATGAATCACCCAAAATTGGTAAAAGGTGAGCGTAAAAAAATGAAGGCTTATTATATAATTCCTAATGAAGATATTGATGTGGAAGAATTAAAAGCTTTACTTATGGAGAGCTTGAACTTTTTTTAAATATTTACTGTTAAAATATACTTATGAAACGATTTATAATACTATTTTTTGCTTTTATTATTGTGACGCTAATTGCTTGTGAAAAACAATTAGAATGTTATACTGTGCCTGTGAATAGTTGCTATGATGCTGAGATGGCATTAAATCATTCTGGTGTTTGCCTAAATGACTGCCCTGGAGTTTATGGCTGCGATGGCAAGTTTTATTGTAACTCTTGTTCTGCTGCTAGCCAGGGCATTAGTGTAGTTTTACTTCCAGTTTGTGAATAGCATACGTAAAGCAACTTAAATCACAAAGCAAGTATTTAAAACTACATAACTTTACTCCTAAATACACAAGTTATGCAAAAAATACTGATTCTATTGTTTAGTTTAATAATCGTTTTAAACTATAGTTGCAATGAAAAATACACAAAAACGAAGCAATCAACTCCAATTCAAATTCCTAAAAACGAAATAAATTATCTTAAATTAGGAAGAGATATTGCACTTTCTACCAAAGCAGTTTTGGGAAGTAATTTAATGCAAACCATAAGCAAAAAAGGAACAGAAGAAGCAATAAAGTTTTGTAATACAAATGCAAATTTACTAACAGACAGCACTGCTTTACTACTAAACGCAAAAGTAAAAAGAGTCTCCGATAAGAATAGAAACCCAAAAAACTATGCCAACAAACAAGAATTGGACTATATAAATTCTATGAAAGAAGTTTTAAAATCTGGAGGAAAATTAAATGGAAAAATAATAGAACACAAGAATAAAATGATAGGCTACTATCCTATTATAACCAACCAAGCTTGTTTGCAATGTCACGGTAATACAAAAAATGACATAGAACCAAAAGTTTTAGAAAAAATAGATTTACTATATCCAAAAGATTTGGCAATTAATTATAAAAACAATGAATTGAGAGGTATTTGGGTAATAGAAATGGATAAATAATTGAAATCAAAAATGTGAGCAACAATTTCGTAAATCGTAAATCGTAAATAGCAAATAGCCATATCTTTGCAAAAAATTTAAACAAAAATGCAACTAAACGAGCTTACAGCAATTAGTCCTATAGATGGTAGATACAGAAATAAAGTAGAAGATTTAGGAAATTTCTTTTCCGAATTTGCACTTATAAAATATAGAGTAAAAGTAGAAGTAGAATATTTTATTGCTTTGTGTGAATTACCTTTGCCACAACTAAAAAAATTTCCTACAAAACAATTTGGTGCACTAAAAAAAATGTATGAAAACTTTAGTGAAGAAGATGCTTTAAAAGTAAAAGAAACTGAAAAAGTTACCAATCATGATGTAAAGGCGGTTGAGTATTTTATAAAAGAAAAAATGGATTCTTTAGGTCTTTCTGAGTTTAAAGAATTTATTCATTTTGGATTAACATCTCAAGACATCAACAATACTGCTTTTCCACTAATGCTAAAGGATGCAGATAGTGAAGTACTAGCAGAAGAAATGCATAAAGTATTTACAAAAATGCAAGAACTTGCAAACGAATGGAAAGATGTACCAATGTTGGCAAAAACACACGGTCAACCTGCCAGCCCTACAAAATTAGGTAAAGAAATTTTGGTATTTGTAGAGCGTTTAATAAACCAAATAGACGACTTAGAAAACGTACCATTTGCAAGCAAATTTGGTGGAGCTACAGGAAATTTTAATGCGCACCATGTTGCATATCCAAAAATAGATTGGCAACAGTTTGCTAATGATTTTGTAGAAGAAAAATTAGACTTATACCGATACCAGCACACTACACAAATAGAACATTACGACTATTTGGCAGCTTACTGCGATGCTTGGAAAAGAATCAACACCATTTTAATAGATTTTTGTAGAGATATTTGGACTTATGTTTCTATGGAATATTTCAAGCAAAAAATAAAAAAAGGCGAAGTAGGTTCTTCTGCAATGCCACATAAAGTAAACCCAATAGATTTTGAAAACGCAGAAGGAAATTTAGGAATTTCGACAGCTATTTTAGAACATTTGGCAATAAAACTTCCTATTTCAAGATTGCAAAGAGATTTAACAGACTCTACAGTATTAAGAAATATTGGTGTTCCTTTTTCGCATACCGTTATTGCTTTAAAATCTATAATGAAAGGTTTAGACAAGTTACTACTCAACGAAGCAAAACTAGAAGAAGATTTAGAAAAAAACTGGATTGTAGTTGCAGAAGCTATACAAACTGTACTAAGAAGAGAAGGCTACCCAAATCCTTATGAAGAATTAAAAGCTTTGACAAGAACAAATACTCAAATTGGAGAAAAAGAAATTCACGCTTTTATAGATTCTTTAAACGTTTCTAAAGAAATCAAAAAAGAATTAAAGCAAATTTCTCCTTTTAACTTTACTGGAATATTTTAAATGTCACAAGAAAAACAAGCAAAACTTGTAGAAGGAATAGATTATATTATTAATGAAGCTGGTTTATTGGTTTTTACTAAGCATTATCTTTTAAAAAGAGGATACTGTTGTGAAAATGGATGTCAAAATTGTCCTTATACAAAAAAGTAAAAATTCATAGCTAAAAAAGCAAAAAGCTTTAGCAAAAATTAAACTAAGATTAGTTTTACAAAAACCAATAACAAATTACAAGATTTAATATCTACTAGGTAAACTATTTAGTAATTCTTAATTCTGTTGTCAACTTTTTTAATTTTACTTTAATTACTGTTTTTATAATTACTGTAAAACTTATTAATAGACCAAATTATAGCTTCTTTTAATACAATAAACATTACTTAGCTAAAACAAAAAAGCACTAAACAATGAAGTTTAGTGCTTTTTACGTAGTCCCTAGGGTTATAGCGATAATTTATCGCATTTAATATCATTTAACATAAAACCCTTGTTTAAAGGGAGCAATACAATAATTATATTAAGAGTAATTAAATAAAACAAAGAAAACCTTACCCTATTCATTACCCTTTTAATAGGAATTTAGATTAATAATTCATACCTTTATAAGAAAATTAATCATGGCATACGAACCACATTTTTATCTAAAGAAAAACAAAGAAGACGAATCTACAATCTATCTAGGTATTCAAATAGATGGTAAACTATTTAAGTATTACACTAAATACAAAATCATACCAGAACTATTCGATAAAAAAAGCCAAAGAGCCGTTACAGATAAAGATGTTTTAGCTATATATAAAAAGAACGGTCTAAACAACATTAAAGTTACCCAAATGAATATTAACACATATTTAGATGGATTGTATGAAAACTCAACTAGATTAATAAGAGAATCTTTAAAAGATACTGGATTAGTTACTAAAGAAAACCTCAAACAAGAATTAGACTATATATATAAAGCACCAAAAGAAGATTTTGATTCAGAATTAACTATGGGTGGTACAAAAACTGAAAGTGTACCAGTAGTAGATACTACTCAACCTACTCAACCACAAGTTACTTCTACACCAGCTGTAGAAGATGAGGATGACGATTTGCCTTTCTAATATAGAAACAATATAATTATAATAATGGGTGTGTGATGCACCCATTGTTATCTAGAAAAATTAATAACGCTTAAAAAAAAGAAAAAAAAGTATGGCAAAGAAAGGACCGAAAAAGGTCATTGAAAAAAAGAGTTTCGACTTAGATGCATT
>CAKZQD010000006.1 GCA_937139485.1 uncultured Bacteroidota bacterium
CCAATTTTATCATTAGGATTCAATTGAATCTTCTCTTTATTTTCTAAATATTTACCATATAAATTAGATGAATAATAATTTATTTTAAGTAATATAGCTGGGTCTTCACCTAAAGTTATTTTTTCAATAGCAATTGAATCAATGTTTTTAGTAGTAGTTTTATTTTTAGTTGATTTTGAAACTACTTTTTTAGAAGTGTTATATTTATTAATAATAGTCTCAATATCATTAATTAAATTATTTAGATTTAAATTATATTCAGAAAGTCCAATTTCATTATTAGGTCCTGAAATTGAATCAGAAACGAAAATTGGAACTTTAATTAATAAATTGTCGTTTTCGTTTTTCATAAATATTATTTATTCTCAAACATAACAATATTTTACTAAAGAAATAAGAGTTACGAATTAAAAGATAATTTAAGTAAAAATCTCTTTAATAAAATTTTACCAAACAACCGTTTGGTAGATTAAATATCTTTCCCTATCTTTACGCAAGAAATAAAACCATGGCAAAGCAAAAAGTAGATGAACAATTAATCATAAAAGAGTCCTTAAAACTCTTTAGATCAAAGAGTTATCATACTACCTCTATGTCAGATATAGCGAAAGCATGTGGAATTTTAAAGGGAAGTTTGTATCATTATTTTAGTTCTAAAGAACAGTTAATGATGAAAGTTATTGAAACAGTTCATAAGTTTTTTAAAGCAGAAGTGTTTTCAATTGCTTACAATGAAGGACTTGATGTTTTTGAAAGAATGGAAAAAATGATGGCTCGTGCTGAAAAAATTTTCATAGATGAAGAAACGGGTTCTGTAGATGGAAATATTGGCGTAGAAACCGCTTTAGTTATTCCAGAATTTAGACCAATTATACAAGCATTTTTTGCAGACTTTATAAAGGCAATAAAACATTTATACTTGTCAGAATTTGAAGAACCAAAAGCAAACGGACTAGCTATAAGAGCAGTTTCAGAAATTGAAGGTTCTTTGATGTTAGCAAGAGTATTTAATGATAAAAAGTATTTGCAGAAGACGTTGAAGAGATTGATTAAGAGAATAGAGAAGTAGTCGGGTGTTTGATGCTCGATGTTTGATGTTGTGGAAATGTTTGATGTCGGGTGTTTGATGTTAGATAAAAAAAAGAAAACGATGAAATTTAAGTTTGAAAAATTAAATATTTGGATAAAAGCAATGGATTTGGGTGAAGACTTAAATTCTATGGCTTCTTTATTTCCAAAAAAAGAAATATTTAATCTTTCTTCTCAAATGAGTAGAGCTGTAGATTCTATTGCACTAAATATTTCAGAAGGTTCAATTTTACAATCAACTGCAGAATTTAAAAGATTTTTAGGTTATTCTATAAGGTCTTTAGCTGAGGTTGTAACTTGTTTACATAAAGCAAAAAGAAGAAAATACATTAAAGAAACTGAATTTGAAAAATATTATGATGAATCATTTCACTTGATGAATATGATGATATCGTTTAGGAATACATTAAAATAGTTAGATGTTGAATGTTGGGTGTTAGATGCTCGATGTTAGATGTCAAATAAATGAAAACAATAAAAAAGTTAACCGTTAGGCAAAGGTTCGGAAAGCATAACATCCAACACCCGACACCTAACATCAAACAATAAAAAAAATGCAAAAATCAAAAGAAGTAACCAAAGCAAATCAAAGACACATAAGCAAAGTAGCCGTTTTAGGTTCAGGTGTTATGGGTTCTAGAATTGCTTGTCATTTTGCGAATATTGGTCTAGAAGTTTTACTTTTAGATATCGTTCCTTTTGACATTAAAGAAGAAGACAAAGACAAAAAAGCTGTCCGTAACAGTATTGTTGACGGTGCTTTAAAGGCAACTTTAAAATCTAACCCGTCTCCTATTTATGATAAGAAATTTGCCAACAGAATTACTACTGGTAATTTTGATGACGACTTAGCAAAAATTAAAGATTGTGATTGGATTATTGAAGTTGTAATAGAAAGACTGGACATTAAACAACAGCTTTTTGAAAAAGTAGAAAAGCACAGAACACCAGGAACTTTGATTACCTCAAATACTTCTGGTATTCCAATTCATATGTTGGCAGAAGGAAGAAGCGAAGATTTCCAAAAACATTTTTGTGGAACACACTTTTTTAATCCACCAAGATATTTAAGGTTGTTTGAAATTATTCCAACGCCTACAACTTCTCCAGAAGTAACTAAATTCTTTGAAAGATATGCTGATTTATTCTTAGGAAAAACAGCTGTATTGTGTAAAGACACACCAGCTTTTATCGCCAACAGAATTGGTGTATTTTCTATGAGTGCTATTTTCAAATTGCAACAAGAAATGGGTCTTTCGGTAAAAGAAATAGATTCTTTAACAGGTCCTTTAACTGGTAAACCAAAGTCTGCAACCTTTAGAACAGCAGATGTAGTTGGTTTAGATACTTTAATTAAAGTAGCGAAAGGTGTATATGACAACTGCCCAGATGACGAAATGAGAGAAACATTTAATGTTCCTGATTACGTTTTAAAAATGGAAGAAAACAAATGGCTTGGAGACAAGACCAAACAAGGTTTCTACAAAAAGACGAAAGATGCCAATGGCAAAAAAGCCATTTTAGAATTAGACTTAAACACAATGGAATACGTTCCTAGTGAAAAACCAAAATTTGCTTCTGTAGCTGCTGCAAAACAAGTAGAAGGTTTAAAAGGAAAATTAAAAGCTTTAGCTAAAGGAAAAGATAAAGCCGCTGAGTTCTTAAATAAATTGAACTATATGGTTTTCCAATACGTTTCTAACAGAATTCCAGAAATTTCAGACGAAACCTATAGAATAGATGATGCTTTAAGAGCTGGATTTGGTTGGGAATTAGGACCTTACGAAACTTGGGATGTATTAGGAGTTGCTAAAACTGTTGAGTTAATGAAAGCTGCTGGCTTCGCTCCTGCTGCTTGGGTAGATGAAATGTTGGCTGCTGGAATTGAGTCTTTCTACACAGTAAAAGACGGTAAACCAATGTACTACGATATTCCTTCAAAAGCTTACAAAGCAATTCCTGGAAGAGATGCCTTTGTGGTAATGGACAATATAAGAGAAGACAAAACGCTTTGGAAAAACAGCGGTTGTTCTATTATAGATTTAGGCGATGGCGTAATCAATGTAGAATTTCAAACTAAAATGAATTCTCTTGGTGGAGAAGTTTTAGAAGGAATCAACAAAGCAATAGATATGGCAGAAAGCCAAGGATTGAGAGGTGTTGTTTTAGGTAACAATGCACCAAACTTTTCTGCTGGAGCCAATTTAGCTATGATTTTTATGATGGCGATAGACCAAGAATGGGATGAATTAAATTTTGCGATTAAGCACTTCCAAAACACCTCTATGAGAGTGAGACATTCGCACGTACCTGTAGTTTCTACACCGCACGGAATGACGCTTGGTGGTGGTTGCGAAATCACTATGCACTCAGATGCCGCTATAGCTGCTGCCGAAACTTATATTGGTTTGGTAGAAGTTGGTGTTGGTTTAATACCTGGTGGTGGTGGAACTAAAGAATTGGCTTTAAGAGCTTCAGATTCTTTTAGAAAAGACGACCCAATGATGCCACAAGTACAAGATGCATTTGTAAATATAGCAACTGCAAAAGTGGCAACTTCTGCACACGAAGCGTTTAACGCTGGTTTGTTATTAGATAGTAAAGATTCTGTGGTAGTAAATCAAGATAGATTAATTGCTACTGCAAAAAGAAAAGTTATCGAATTGTATGAAGCTGGTTATACAAAACCTGCCGAAAGAAACGACATTACCGTAATGGGTAGAAGTGGCTTAGGTGCTTTATATTCTGGTGTAGAAGGTTTCAAAATTGGAAACTACGCATCTGCACATGATGCTTTGATTTCTAAAAAAGTAGCTTATGTATTGTGTGGTGGCGATTTATCTGCTCCTACGCAAGTATCTGAGCAATATTTATTGGATTTAGAAAGAGAAGCTTTCTTATCGCTTTGTGGAGAAAAGAAAACGCTGGAAAGAATTCAGAGTATTTTGAAAACTGGAAGACCGTTAAGAAACTAGAATTTCTGTTGGATGTTAGGTGCTCGATGTTAGATGTTAGGGTGCATAACAAATAAAGTTTTTAGAAAAATTAAACAAAATGTCGGAGTTTTAAAAAACATCTAACACCAAGCATCCGACACCAAACAAAAATGTTGGAAGTCAGATGTTAGATGTTTATTGACTCCGATTAAGAAAAAATGTAATTAAAACTGTTAGACTTGGTAAAATAAACATCAAACACCAAGCATCTAACACCAAACATAAAGTAATGAAACAAGCATATATAGTAGCCGGATTTAGAACGGCAGTAGGAAAAGCAAAAAGAGGTGGTTTTAGATTTACAAGTCCTGTAGATTTAGCTGCTGATGTAATTAATGGTCTTTTAGATAAAGTACCACAACTAAACCCAGACAGAATTGATGATGTATTGGTAGGAAATGCCGTACCAGAAGCAGAACAAGGTCTTCAAATGGGAAGATGGATTTCTGTAAAATCAAATTTACCAGAAAGTGTTGGTGGAGCAATCGTAAACAGATATTGTGGTTCTGGATTGGAAACAATCTCTATGGCAGTAGGTAAAATTCAAGGTGGATTAGCGGATTGTATTATAGCAGGTGGAACAGAATCTATGTCTTTAGTACCTATTATGGGATACAAAACAGCCGTAAACTTTGGTTTAGCAAAAGAGCATCCAGATTATTATATCGGAATGGGATTAACAGCTGAAGAAGTAGCTGTGAAATACAATATTTCTAGAGAAGAAGCAGATATGTTTGCTTACGAATCTCATATGAAAGCCTTAAAAGCACAAAAAGAAAATGCTTTTGAAGGACAAATTATTCCTGTAGAAGTAGAAGAAACTTACTATGAAGATGGAAAGAAGAAATCTAGAAAATTTACTGTAGATACAGATGAAGGACCTAGAGCAGCTACCACTCCTGAAGCATTGGCAAGACTAAGACCTGTTTTTAAAGCTAACGGTCAAGTAACAGCTGGTAACTCTTCTCAAACTTCAGACGGAGCAGCATTTGTAATGGTAATGAGTGAAGATATGGTAAAAGAACTTGGTTTAGAACCAATCGCAAGAATGATGTCTTGTACTACCGTTGGTGTTTCGCCAAGATATATGGGAATTGGTCCTGTAGCTGCAATGCCAAAAGCACTTAAATTAGCTGGATTAGAATTTAAAGATTTAGATTTAGTAGAATTAAATGAAGCTTTTGCAGCGCAATCTTTAGGAGTATTGAAAGAAAGTCCAGATTTAGACCCAAGTATTGTAAACGTAAATGGTGGTGCATTGGCTTTAGGACACCCACTAGGTTGTACTGGTGCTAAATTGACTGTTCAAATTTTGAGCGAACTAAGAAAACGTAAAGAAAAGTATGGAATGGTAACTGCTTGTATTGGTGGTGGTCAGGGAATTGCTGGGATTTATGAATTGTTGAATTAAGTTGGATGTTGGAAGTTAGGTGTTAGATGTTTTGCTTGACTCGTGTCATTGCGATCCCGAAGCTTCGGGACAAAGAAGCAATTTGTTCCTAACAAAAGACTAAATAAATAAAAAAATGGAAGTTTTCTACTACTGTCATTTCGACCTTAGGAGAAATCTACCTTAAATAAGTACTGAACAAAGTTAGATTTCTCTCTGCGTTCGAAATGACAAAAAATAAACACAGCCCTAAGCCCTCTCAAGAGGGGAATTTACGGGTTATTAATAACCGCTAGAAGCCAAAAGCTAATAGCCAAAAGCTAAATAAAAAAAATGAAAAAAGAAGTTTTAAAAGGAGGAGAATTCTTAATCAAAGAAACAGATCCAAAAAGTATTTTTACACCAGAAGACAAAAATGAAGAGCAGGCAGCATTTGCCGCAATGGCTAGTGAATTTATAGACAAAAGAGTTGCACCAAACTATGACGCTATAGAACACAAAGATTTTGATAAAGTCATTGAACTTTTAGAAGAAGCTGGTGAACAAGGTTTACTAGGAACTGGTGTTCCTGAACAATACGGAGGAATGGGCTTAGATTTCAATACCGATTCTTTAGTAATAGAACATTTTGGTAGAGCACAGTCTTGGAGTGTTGCATTTACGGCGCACGTAGGAATTGGTACATTACCGATTTTATACTACGGAACGGAAGCACAAAAAAAGGAATGGTTGCCAAAACTAGCTTCTGGAGAAGCAAAAGCTTCTTACTGTCTTACTGAGCCAGGTTCTGGTTCTGATGCACTAGGTGCTAAAACGAAAGCAGTTTTAAGTGAAGACGGAAAAGAATGGATTTTAACCGGACAAAAAATGTGGATTACCAATGCAGGTTTTGCAGATTTGTTTACCGTTTTTGCTCAAGTACAAGAAGATGATAGACTAGATGCCAATGGATTTACTGGATTTTTAGTTGCAAAAGGAACAGAAGGTTTACGTTTAAATGCAGAAGAGAAAAAAATGGGAATTAATGGTTCTTCTACACGTCAGGTGTTTTTGGAAGAAGTAAGAATTCCTAGAGAAAACTTACTTGGCGACATAGGAAAAGGACATAAAATTGCTTTTAATGTATTGAACATAGGTCGTTATAAACTGGGTTTACTAGCTGTAGGTGGTTGTAAAGAGAATGTAAAAGATGCTGTAAACTATGCTAATGAAAGAGAGCAGTTTGGTTTATCAATTGCTAAATTTGGAGCTATTCAGTACAAACTAGCAGAAATGTCTATAAGAACATTTGCCAACGAAAGTGCTGTATATAGAACTTCTGGACTAATAGAAGATGCTATTAATAATTTAGTGGCAGATGGAATGGATCCTGTAGAAGCAAAACTTGCTGCTGCAGATGAGTATAGTATTGAAGCTGCTATTTTGAAAGTATTGGGTTCTGAAGCTGGAGATTATGCCGCAGACGAAAATGTACAAATTCACGGTGGAATGGGATTCTCTGAGGAAACGCAAGCTTGTAGAGCATACAGAGATAGCCGTATCAACAGAATTTTTGAAGGAACAAACGAAATCAACCGTTTGCTCGCAGTAGGAACTATTTTGAAAAGAGCTATGAAAGGCGAATTGGATATTATGAAACCTGCTATGGCTGTTCAAAGTGAGTTGATGGCAATACCTAGTTTTGGAGACGAGCCAACAGGGTATTTAGAACAAGAAATGATTGCTGTACAAAAAGCTAAAAAATCTATTTTGATGATAGCTGGAGCTGCTGCGCAAAAGTTTATGGCAAAACTAGACAGAGAGCAAATGATTATTATGGAATTGGCAGATATGCTGATAGAAGTATTTGCTGCGGAATCTTCTATTTTAAGAACGCAAAAAATGGCTGCAAACCAAGGAGAAGAAGCGGTAAGTCTTTACAAAGATATGACGCAAACTTTGGTAAGCGATGCAATGGAAAAAATCAACACCAATGGTCGTCACGCTTTATATGCTTTTGCTGAAGGTGATATGCAAAAAATGATGTTGATGGGACTAAAACGTTTCACAAAATTAGCTCCTTTCAATACTACTGAGGCAAGAAAAAGAATTGCTGCAGCAGTAATAGAAGCAAATAATTATCCGTTTTAATTTATTTTGAAACGATAGTTTAGAAGCAAAAAAAATCCCAATTCATAATGAATTGGGATTTTTATTTTATAGAATTACCCATAAAAGCCACAAATGAACGATTTTATTGCTACTTGAACGTCATTCTGAAATTTTTGAGGCACGAAAAAATATTCAGAATCTAACTCAAACAATAAAAATTAGAGAAATTGTGGTAGATTCCAAATAAATTGTTCCGTACCTCCACAATTTTTTGGAATGACAATTCCCCTGAATATTACATTCCTCACTAAATTTAGTATTAAGTGGCTTTTATGGATAATCCTACTATTTTATTTAAATTAAACTCAAAAAATGGCTTAGGATAATTTTATCCATTCTTTTGAGATGTCCTTTATAAGAAGAAATGAAATCATTTAATTCAATGACTAAATCTGTATTCTTTTTAAGTTGATTACTTTTATAATTTAGTAGTATTTTTAATAATGTTTTTAGAGGCTTAAATTCTTCATTATCATCCATCAATCTTCTGATTTTTCTGTATTCTGAAGATATAAAAGGTTCATCAAACATTATGTAGGCGCTTAACATCCTAATGAAAAGAAAATGCTTCAAATTCTTTTTAGCCTCAAAATCAAAATCACTACTCTTTGTATGGGATTCTTCGATTTGATTACTTAGAAATAGACAAATATTTTCTAAGGAATTAAGATGTGAAATATCAACTTCTCTAGAATAATTTTTTTGAATATTTAAATTTAAATTACTCAATATTTTTCCGATAGTTTGAAAATCCTTTTCAAAAAGTGCAGCTTGTATAAGAAATACAATATTATAATTAATCAATTGCTGTGAAGAATAAACAGTACTTAACTGCTTATAATACGTTTTAAACTTTTCAAAATAAAAATTGAATTCATCTTTTGTAATGTTTTCTTCATCTAATATAAAAATTAACTTAATGGCATTTAAGGCATTTGCTAAATCAAAGTCATTTTTATCCTTTCTTTTATCAATTAAATCGACTATTAGTTTTCTAATTTCAATTTCTTTTTTTGGTTTATTTATATTAAAAAAATAACGAGCTATACCGAAATAGCTTTGAATTTTTGCATCAAAACTTTGTGTTCTGTTATTTAATTCTAGTATTTCTAAATAGTTTTCTTTTATTTCATTATCACTAGCACTAAAATATATGCTCCTTTTTAAGTATTTAGAAGAAATAAAATCATTATAATCATTCATTTGAGATTTGAATTTTTTATGTAATGCCTTATATTTTTCATTTATATTATGCCATCCATAAATAGGAATAATCATTTCTAAATTATAGGAAGTAAGTAAAGGCAAAAGCGCATTTAAATCCTCAAGATTATTTGTTTTTTCTATTTCAACAGAAAGATTTTCTAAATTTTCATTACTCAATCTATCTTCTTGATATTTAGACAGTACACTTATATCTAAAAACTTTCTCAAGGTTTTATTTTGGTCTAACAAGTTGTTTTCATCATCAAGAAACATCACCCTTAAAAAACTATGCAAAGCTGCTTTAAAATTGTATTTTAGTCTAGTGAAATTTTTAGAATCATCTATTTTTTTTATTAATAGTTCTTCTGGAAAATCAGCATCTTTTCCCAATTTTGAATTTAACTTATTTACTGTGTTTAGCATCTGTAAATAAGGCTTTGGCTTTCTAAAATAGAAGTTTAAATAATCTTTAAATCGTGTTTTTTCAGATACTTCTAGTTTATTTATTAAGCTATAGGTTAAATATTTTTTCTTACTCATTAAGGGCTTTTATAAGCCAAATATAAGAATTAGCTTTAAAATAAATAATTTTAAACAACAAAAAAATTAATTTCAAAAGAATTTATTAAAGACCTAAATAACTTATTATCAAACACTTAAATCTTATTAAGTTCATTTTAAAAAGGAATAAAATGAAAAATTTGGTTTTTTATTCGCTTTCTTACATTTTAATATTGCATCGTAAATAAAAAAACATTATTAAACTTAAAATTTAGAAAAATGAAAAAAACATTGCAATACAAAACTTATGAAAGTTTACAAAAAAGTAAATTTATAACCAGAATTATTTTTATGATGCTTTTATTTATGAGCATAAATACTACAAAAGCTCAATCTGTAAAAGACTCCATAGAACTGGTAAAATTTATAAACGATTTTCCTAATGCAAATGCTTTATCAAGTCCAGGAAATTTTACAGTAATCAATAACACAGTATATTTTGCTGCTTCTACAGGAGCAGAAGGAAGAGAATTATGGAAATCTGACGGAACAGAAGCAGGAACAGAAATTGTAAAAGATATTTTTCCTGGGACAGGGGGTTCAAATATAGGTTTCATATTAAATGTAGGAGGAACAATGTTCTTTAGTGCTTATGATAACATAAATGGACAAGAATTATGGAAATCAGATGGAACAGAAGCAGGAACTATTCTAGTAAAAGATATTAATCCAGGATCAAGTGATTCTTATATTCAAGGATTAACCAATGTTAATGGAACATTATACTTTAATGCTGATAATGGAACAAACGGAAATGAAATTTGGACTTCTGATGGAACAACTGCTGGAACCCAAATGCTGAAAGATATAACTGCTTTTGGTTTTTCATTTTATGGAGGATTCCTAGATATCAACGGGACTATTTTCTTTACAGAGTCTGATGGATTTAGTTATTCAAAATTATGGAAAACTGATGGAACAGAGCTTGGAACTGTTTTAGTAAAAGATTTTTATAATCATTCTATCTCAAGTCTATCAAATTTAAACGGAACATTATATTTTGATGGCGACTCTCCAGCTAATGGACCAGAATTATGGAAATCTGATGGAACTGCCTCTGGTACCGTTTTAGTTAAAGACATAAATCCAGGCTCAAATGGATCTTACGTTTCCGGAATAACAAATGTAAATGGAACATTAATGTTTAGTGCTGATGATGGAATAAATGGTCGCGAATTATGGAAATCTGATGGAACTGCTGTAGGGACTGTTTTAGTAAAAGATATTAGAACAGGTTCCGCATCCTCACAAATAAGTAATATTACAAATATAAATGGGGAGATATATTTTTCTGCATTTGATGGTTCTACCAGTAATGTCACTCTTTGGAAATCAGATGGAACGACAGCAGGTACGGTTGATATTTCTGGAGGATCATTTCAACCTTTAAACATAACTGAAGTAGGATCTAGTATTTATTTTACTGCTACCGACCCAGTAAATAACAGAGAATTATGGAAAACAAATGGAACGGCAACTGGAACTGTTTTAGTTAAAGATATCAACCCAGGAACTGGACATGGAGGTATCAGTGGTATTGCTGATTTAAATGGGACAGTGATATTCGGTGCTAATGATAATATATATGGCACAGAACTTTGGATATCTGATGGAACTAATGCTGGTACAATTTTATTAAAAGATATTTATGAAAAAAAGAGATCTATTAGCATTTATAGTTATACTGTAATGAATAATTTACTATTTTTTAGTGTAGATGATGGGTTAAATGGATATGAGCTATGGAAATCTGATGGAACTCCTGCAGGTACAAATTTGCTAAAAGATATTAATGCTGGAATTAATGGTTCGAGTCCAAGTCATTTTACAAATGTAAATGGAACACTATACTTTACCGCTGATGATGGAATAAATGGTTATGAATTATGGAAATCTGATGGTACCAATGCAGGTACTGTTTTAGTTAAAGACATTACTGTAGGTTCTTCTTCTTCTGGACCTGTAAATTTTACTAATGCAAACGGTTTACTTTTCTTTAAAGTATATGATAGTTTAAACGGTTCTGAATTATGGAAATCTGATGGAACCTCTGCAGGTACAATCTTGGTGAAAGATATATATGCTGGTACGAGTAGCTCAAACCCAGATAATTTAAGTTATATAAACGGAACACTATTTTTTAGTGCAAACGATGGAACAAATGGAACTGAACTATGGAAATCTGATGGAACTGCTGCTGGAACTATTCTACTTAAAGATATTTTCCCTGGCGCTCCTACTTCATCTGTAATTAATTTAACAGATGTGAACGGTTTACTTTTCTTTAACGCAAATAATGGAACAAATGGGTTCGAATTATGGAAATCTGATGGAACTACTACTGGTACAGTTTTAGTTAAAGACATTAATTCTGGAATGTCGAGTTCATACCCTAGCTTATTGATTAATTCTAATGGAATCGTTTACTTTACTGCAAATGACGGAACAAATGGAACTGAATTATGGAAATCTGATGGAACAGCAACTGGAACTGTTTTAGTTAAAGATATTAGAACTGGAACAGGAGGTTCTAGCATTAACAGTATAATTAATATAAATGGAGAGATACTCTTCAATGCTAACGATGGAGTAAATGGATTAGAATTATGGAAATCTGATGGATCAGCGACAGGAACAGTTTTAGTAAAGGATATAAACCTAGCTTCTGGAAGCTCATATCCAGGATTTTTCACCAATAAAAATGGAATACTATTTTTTAGTGCTGATGATGGTGTAAATGGAACTGAATTATGGAAATCTGATGGAACAACCAATGGAACAGTTTTAGTTAAAAATCACTTATCTGGTATCGCTGGTCTAAGTCCTAGTAAATTTAGTTCAATATCTAGCTCCTTATTATTTACTGGTATTCATAAAGATGCTTCATCTCAACTTCATAAATACTATTCTATAATATGTGATACAGCTTGTCAAAGTTATACATCTCCAAGTGGAAATATTTGGACTACATCTGGTGCATATACAGACACTATTCAAGGTTCTAATGGACTTGATAGTGTTCATCAAGTATATGATATAACTATTACTCCAGCTCCTACAAGAACAGATACAATTATAGAATGTGATTCTTATACTTGGATTGATGGTAATACTTATACATCTTCTAACAATACTGCTACGCATACTTTAACAAATTTAACCGGCTGTGACACATTAGTTACTTTAAACTTAACCATTAATAATTCTAATACTGGAATAGATGTTCAAACTGCAAGTGGTTCATACACTTGGATAGATGGAATAACTTACAATACTACAAATAATAATGCTGCTTCATATACTTTAACTAATGCCGCAAACTGTGATTCTGTAGTACAGCTGTCTTTGACGATTACAAACGACATCACTTTTCAAGTAGATATGAATCAGTTTGCAGGTGGTAGTAGTAGCTATACTACCGTTTATGTATCTGGACCTTTTAATGGATGGTGTGGAACTTGTAATCCTATGACAGATAACAATAATGATGGAATTTGGGAAGCTACTATAGCAATTCAAGTAGATAGTTTTGAGTATAAATATCAACTTGATGGTTGGATGTTTCAGGAAAATTTAATTGCAGGAGAATCTTGTGTTAAAACAGCTAATGGTTATACTAACCGTTTTCATATTGTAAATGGTGCAGAAACTTTACCTGTAGTATGTTGGAATAGTTGTGAATCTTGTTGTATTAATACATCTAGTACAGACATACAAACAGCTTGTGATTCTTATACTTGGATAGATGGAATCACCTATACATCATCTAACAATACAGCTACACATACGTTAGGAAATGCAGCAGGTTGTGATTCTTTAGTTACTTTAGATTTGACAATCAACAATTCTCCTAATATCATTCTAAACACTATTCAGAATGTTGCTTGTAATGGAGGATCTACTGGTTCTATTAGCTTAACAACGGCACCAGGTGAAACAACTATATGGTCTAATGGGGCTCCTGGCTCTACTGCAAGTAATCTTTTTGCGGGTACATACACAGCTTTTGTTACTGGTCTAAACAGTTGTGCAGCAGATAGTAATTTTACTGTTACTCAACCAGCGGCATTAACTGGAACAGATATTCAAACACATTGCGATAGCTATACTTGGATTGATGGTGTAAATTACACATCTTCTAACAATACAGCTACACATACGTTAGGAAATGCAGCAGGTTGTGATTCTTTAGTTACTTTAGATTTGACAATCAA
>CAKZQD010000007.1 GCA_937139485.1 uncultured Bacteroidota bacterium
AAACATTTCCAGAATCGGTACTCAACAAAAAAGGTATAGAATAAGAACCTACTAAACCAAGTAATGCAATAATTTGTTTGTTGTAGTTTAATGCCGCAACAACTGCAAAAACAGTAAACAAAAGCATTAAACCAAAAGATATACTTGCAGGTATAAATTGGTAAAAATCATAAGCAATAAAACTCAAAAAATAAAGCATACACAATGCACCTGCTAATAAAACAGCACTAAAATTTAAATATTTGACTTTTAATTTAATGGCAAATGCTAAAACAGCTGCACTTATTCCATAGCCAATAATTATTCTAGTGAGCGGACTTATTAAATCATTGTCAATAGCAAGTTTTGCGCCAATAATAACTCCAATAGTAAGAATCAAAATACCAATTTTGCTTATTAAATTGGTTCCAATAAAGTTTTCTAAATTAGATTTAAGTTCATATTTGTCAATCAACTCGTCTATAAAACTTTTTTTGTATATTACAGGTTTTGGTTTTACAAACTTATTTTCTATAGTACTTGAAGTATTTTGTATAACAGGTTCATTTTCAGACTCTTCAATTAAACTTTCAAGTGTATTTGAATATTCTTTTCCTTTTAAACTTGAAATTTCTTGTTTAAGTTTGTCAATATAAGATCCAAATTCTACTTGTTTTTTTTCTATAAAAGCAATTTTCTTTTTTAGATTTTCAATTTCTTCGTTTCTATTCATTTCTTAGTTGTATTATGCAAAGCTAAAAATTTTATAAGCTTAATTAATTATTAATTTAGTCAATTTACTTTAAAATAGCAGTTTTATATAATAGTTTTGCATAAAAATAGAATTAAGCTATATGTCAAAAACAATACTTTTAGTAGACGATGAGCAAGATATTGTTGAGTTTTTAAAATATAATCTACTTAAAGAAAATTATCAAATATTTACAGCAAATAATGGTATAAAAGCTTTAGAATTGGCAAAAAAACACAATCCAGATTTAATTGTACTAGATGTTATGATGCCAGAAATGGGTGGAATAGAAACTTGTAGAAAATTAAGAAAACTGGCACAATTTGAAAAAACAATAATTGCATTTTTAACAGCAAAAAGTGCTGATGAATTTGTGATAGAGGGTTTTGAAACTGGAGCAGACGATTACATAAGTAAACCAATTAGACCAAAAGTATTTGTTTCTAGAGTTAAGGCTTTATTGAAAAGAAATAAAGAAGCAAAAGAAGAAAATTCTAAGCGAAAATTTGATAGTATAATCATCGATACTGAAAAAAGAATCATTAAAAAAGAAAATGAAATAATTTCTACAATGCCAAAAAAGCAATTTGAAATTTTAGTTTTATTGTCTTCAAAGCCAGAACGTTATTTTTCTAGAGAAGAAATTTATGCCAATATTTGGGGCGAAGATATTATTGTAGGCGATAGAACACTTGATGTACATATACGAAAATTAAGAGAACAAATTGGAGAAGCATTTATTAAAACAAGTAAAGGAATTGGTTATGCTTTTATTCCTTAACTTTAAAATTCAATTACTTGAAAATGGAACTTAAAATTTCGACAAAATTAGCATTATCAATAGCTTTGTTAATTACTTTTTTCAATTTCATATTACTAGTTTTTACTTTTAATTTAAGTGTTTACAAGGTTTTAACTATTGTTTTAGCAGTTTTTCTATTTGCTTTCATCATTATCAGACTATTTTTTCAAAATTTTATTGAAAAGCACTTGAAACGTATTTTCAATATTATATATGCAGATAAAACAACGATGAAACAAGAAAATTCTCTTGTTAATTTGCTTAATGATGCAGAAAAATGGAAATCAAACCAACAATTTGATTTAGATAATTTGCAAAAACAAAATAATTATAGAAAAGAATTTATTGGTAATCTTTCGCACGAGTTAAAAACGCCACTTTTTAGTATACAAGGTTATATAGAAACATTGTTGGATGGAGGAATAAATGATGCAAATATAAATATAGCTTACTTAAAAAAAGCTGTTAATAATATTGAACGTTTATCTGCTATTGTAAAAGATGTAGATACTATTGCAAAAGTAGAAAGTGATGCTTTAAATTTAAATAAAACGAATTTTAATATTTTAGATTTAGTAAAAAATACTAGTGAAAATCTAGAACTATTTGCAGATAAAAATGATGTTGAACTCATCGTAAACGAAAACAGTAAGTCTGCTAAAGTTTTTGCTGATAAAGAAAAAATAAAAACCATTTTAGTAAACCTGATTACAAACGCTATTAAATATGGTAAAGAAAATGGCACTACAAATATTTTAGTTTCAGTAGTAATGAATAGAGTAGTAGTAGAAATTTCTGATAATGGCATCGGTATAAAAGAAGATCAATTACCGAGAGTTTTTGAACGTTTTTATAGAATAGATTCTAATAGAAGTAGAGAACAAGGTGGTTCTGGACTTGGTTTAGCTATTGTAAAACATATTATTGAAGCTCACAATGAAAACATAAATTTGAAAAGTACTTTTGGAGAAGGAACCATAGTAACTTTTACGCTTAAAAAAATATAAAATTCAACTTTCTGTTTTTAAAAGCTTCTTATTCTTTATATTTTGGAACTTATTCTAGGCATTTTTTTTCATATTTGTTCTAAAATAAGGCAAAAAAAATCCTGAAAAGCAAAGCCAATCAGGATTAAATATATTTATGAAAAAGAATTATTTTACAAAAATTCTTTCTTTAATTCTTGCTGCTTTACCTTTTAATTCTCTTAAATAGAATAATTTAGCTCTTCTTACTTTACCTCTTTTGTTAACAGTAATATTAGCAATAAATGGAGAGTATAAAGGAAAAACTCTTTCTACACCTACACTATTTGATGATAATTTTCTTACTGTAAACATTTTATCAGTTCCTTCACCTCTCATGTTTATTACATCTCCTTTGAAAACCTGGATTCTTTCCTTTCCACCTTCAATAATTTTGTAATCTACAGAGATATTATCTCCTGGTTTAAATGCTACGTTTAAGTCTTTCTTTACGAATGTTTCTTGAACTAATTTTATTTCTTTATTCATTGTCTTTAATTTTCGGACTGCAAAGGTAAGTTTTTAATTTGTAAAAAATAAATTTTGTAGTTTTTTTTTAATCTGTATATACAATTCTATTCTTGATATTCTTTTTTAGTGTACAGTTTTTCTAAAAAAGCTTATTTACTGTACTTTGCATCAATTTTAAAAAATGATTTTTCTTCATTTTTACAGTGTGCTTTTATTCTAAAAACATCATTTTCTTCTTTTATTTTTAAATCTACACTTACTATTTCATTTTCAAACGGATTTAAAACCGCCATAAACTTCATGTTTCTAGCTTCTAGCATTTTTAATTCGTTACCAACTTCTGTTTCACAAATTTCTTTTACCATTTGTGCCAAACATACTCCTGGCGCAACAGGTTGTGAAGGAAAATGACCATCGTAAACTTTATGATTTTTATGCATTTTTATAGCAAAAACTACATTTTCTTCCACTTGTGTTTTATTTTCTATCGAAAAAAAATCATTAATCAACATATTGTTTCGTTTCAAAAGTTTGTAAATAGAGTAGTTTTTAGCTCATTATTAAATTCTTCATTCATAAATCGCATTTCGCTACTTCCTTCTTCTACCACAAAAGTAAGCATCTTTAGTCTAAAGCTTGTTTTATCAAAACTTAATTCTATGCTTTTATACATTTTTTTTAATTGTCTATTTTGCGGTTCAAGCACCACTTTATAATAATTCTTGTTTTCAAAGTATGATGGCTTTAAATCTTCATTGCTTTCAAAATCTGCATTTATACTACTTTGTAGAATTTTTCTTATTTGACCAATAAATTTTTCTGCCATTTCACCATATTTTTTTTCTTTGTCTTCGTCCTTAATTTTTAGACCAACTTCAGAAATAAGCATTACATAAGTATAAGGTTTGCTTTGTTGCCAGCGCATATTTTCTCCTTGCGAGTAGAATTTTCCTGATGTAATTATTGGTTCTTTTAAATAACTCAGTTTTTTTGTTTGCACAAAATCTGCTGTTATACTTTGTGTGCTTTTAGCAGTTTTTTTTATAGCAGAAACTATAGATTCTTTATTTTGCAAAGAAATATCTTGAGCAAAGCTAAACTGTATTAGTAAAGTAAATATTATGCTTGTAATCAATTTCATTTTTTATTCTTTATATGGTTTTAGACCTATCATTTTGTCTAAAGAAACAATTTTTATGCCGTTTTTTTTACAAAAATTCAAAAAGGCATCTAAAACATTTATCGTTATTTCATTGTTATCGTGTAGTAAAAGTATGCTGCTTTTGCTTGCTTTACTTTTTAGTTTATATAAAAGCTTTGTTTCAGATTTTGCCATGGTATCAAAAGATCTAAAATCCCAACCAACAGAAACGTGATCTACTTTTTTTAAAGCTTTTGCAATTTTTGGGCTTGTAAGTCCAAAAGGTGTTCTGAAAAAAAGTGGTTTTAAATTGGTTACTTTCTCTATTGAATTATCGCATTTTTCAATATCTTCAACAATCTTTTTTGGAGATATTACATTAAAAAACTTAACGTGAGAAAAAGAATGATTCCCAACAATATGTCCTTCATCAATTATTCGTTTTAAAATAACTTCGTTTCCATCAATATTTTTACCAATTATAAAAAACGTAGCCTTTACTTGGTGTTTCTTTAAAATATCTAAGACTTTGTTTGTGAAATTTGGATTAGGGCCATCATCAAAAGTGAGCGATAAACCTTTTTCTTTTCCTGAATGAATTGCTTTTGAAAAATAATTGAGTCTGTAACGCGTTACACCTACATATAATATCAATAAATATATTCCAAAAATGAAAAAAAGTACTTGAAATAAATATTTAGATTCTTGAAAAAAGTAACTTGTTGAAACAATTATTGCTATAACTAAAAATAGAACTTTAAAGTGTTTTGAAGACTTCATAAATACTTATTTTGTAATTAATGTTAAGCCAATATGTTTATCTAAGTAGTTGTTAATGATTAAGATATGGTTTGCTTTTTCAAGCTTTACTTTAAATTGAGTATTTATAAGTTTTGTTTCTGTTTGTAAAATGTTACAAGCTAAAAACAATGCAAAAGCCGAACTCGTAAAATATTTGCCACAATAATCTTCATAAGAAATCAGATTATCATTTCCTTTTATTTTGTGTTGATTTGTTATTTCAAGTTTATCAGCAGATTCTAAAAACAAACTTATATCATTTTGTGTTAAATTTTCAGGTTCTAAAAATTTAGTTATGGTATCATCTAGGGCAAAATCTGAAGCACAAGTGTAGGTCATTGTTTTTACTAAACGAGCATAAGTTTTAGCTGTTTTTTGATTGCTCAATGCAAAAAAAGCACTTCCTTCAGTATAAGAATTTACTTCTTTAATATTTGCTAATTTTGCTAAATCTTTAAGATAATCTATCATTTCGTCTACACCACCAACCAATACATTTTCTTTACCTTCTATAATTTTTAAATGTCCGTCAAGAAGTGCCTGTTCAAACGAAACACCGTTTTGCACATAAGTCATATTATAACTATTGTTAGAAAGCAAAAGTGCCATTTGCCCAGCAATAGTGTTATGTGTAGACTGAATAAAAGCCGTTGGCGGAATGGAAGATGTACTCACACTATTCACAACATCTAAAAACTTTACAGTATCTTTTATACAACCCAAACCAGTTCCTACAATAATACTGTCGAAATAGTTTTCGCCGTCTTCAATAGATAATTGTGCCATAATATCTTTAGTACAGCCTATGCCCATTTTTACAATTTTGCTCATTCTACGCAGTTGCATAGGTTTTATCCATTGTTTGTAGTTTGGCTGAATTAATGAAGAATCGTCATCAAGAATTTTAATATTATTGATACTTTTATTCTCCAAAAAATCTTGGTAGCTTATAGATGATATGGCGTTGATGTATGTCATTTGAATTAAGCTTTTTTGAAAATGATAGCAGAATTATTTCCTCCAAAACCAAAAGAATTAGAAAGGATATAATCAACTTTTGCGTTTTCTATATAGTCTGTTACAGGTGTCAAATTTGTTTCTGCTAAAGGTTTTTTAAAATTTATATTTGCTAATAAAACTTGATTTTGCAATGCTAAAACAGAAAATACACTTTCTATTGCACCAGCTGCTGCCAAAGTATGACCAGTAAAGGCTTTTGTAGAACTAAAAGGAGGAATATTTTCGCCAAATACGTTTTGTAATGCTATAGATTCAGATAAATCATTGTTTTTTGTTCCTGTACCGTGTACATTTATATAAGAAATTTCTTCTGGTTTAATTGCGGCAACTTTTATTGCTTCTTTTATGGCTAAAGTTGCTCCATTTCCATCTGGGGAAGAGGCTGTTTGGTGATAAGCATCGTTTGCATTGGCATAACCAACAACTTCTGCTAAAATTTTATTTCCTGATGCCTCAATACTTCTGTCGCTTTCTAATAAAAGATAGCCCGCTGCTTCGCCTAAATTTAAACCAACTCTGCTATCGTCCATTGGTCGGCACCAAGCTTCGTCATATATTTTTAAAGACTTAAAGCCGTTTATTGTAAAGTCAGAAAGTGCATCTGTTCCACCTACCAAAACTCTATCTATCATTCCTTGTTCTATCATTCTGGCGCCAAGCATTATAGCATTTACACCAGAAGAACATGCAGTAGATATAGTAGAAGCGAAGCCATTTATACCTAAATATTTAGCTACAAACTCTGTTCCGTCTCCTAAGTCGTGTGTTTTTAATAATTGAATATTGGAAGCTTTTTCTTGAAAAATAGCCTTAAAATAATTTTCAGATTGATCCATTCCACCTACACTTGATGAAGAAATAATTCCATAATGAAAACCATCATTTTTGGTCTGTTGTATATTTCCTAAAGCTTCTTTTGTAGCAAATGCAGCAAGTAAACTTGTTCTAGAAACGTATTTATCTTTAATTTTTAAAAGACTTTTGAGTTCTTGATTTGTATATTTTATTTCACCTGCTAAATCTGCTTCGTGATTTTCTAAAATAGAAATATTAGAAATTCCAGACTTTTTAGTTTTTAAGCTGTGTAAAGTTTCTTCTGCATTGTTTCCAATTGCAGAAATAATTCCTATTCCTGTAATTTTTACTGACATATTTTTTTTAAGTCCTATTTGCTGCAATATATTCTGCCAAAGAATTTACACTATGAAAAACAGTTTTTCCTTCTTCAGGATTTTCCAATTTTAATTTGTATTGAGATTCTAATAAAACAATAATTTCTAAAGCATCTATAGAATCTAATCCAAGACCTTCGTCTCCAAATAATGGTGAGTCGTTTTCTATATCTGAAGCCTCTAAATCTTCCAAGTTTAATTGCTCAATCAAATGATTTTTAATTTCTAATTTTAAATTTTCCATATTATTTTTGGTATAGTTCTTTTAAGTTATTTTCTGTTAGCTTTGCTTTAGAAAGTTTATCATCTGTAATGTTTCTTTCTACACTAAACAAAAATACATCATTTTTATCTTCTATTATATTTACCCAGCCAATTATACAAGCATTGGTCATTTCATTTGCAAAAATTGTATTGATATATTGTAAAATTGTTTCAGCATTAAATTCTGGAAAAACAAAAAACATATTATCGCCAAACCATTTGTTTCTTATTGCTATTTCACCCAAAACTATGTTTGGTAAAGTATATACAAATAATGAAGGGCTTGGGCTTGGTTTTTCTCTTTTTATGGTTTCTTGATATTTTAAATCTGTTTGAATACAAGAGTTTGAATTGGCAAAAAACAAAGCAACTTCATCATCTTTATAATTTTGAAAGTGTTTGTTTTTTTGCAAAAGTATTTCTGTTGCTAAAAAACCATATTTAGATAAAACATCCATTTTGTAAAACTTTGGATATTTAATATCTAGTTTTTTGTAGACAGATTTAGTCAACGATTCTTCTTTATTTTCGTGTGTAAAAAATAATTCGCCATCAAGAAAACAAGCTTCATTATTAATTTTACAATATGATGTGATGTTTAGGTTCATTCTTTAATAATTAAGCGCAATAAGCACGAAGATACTGTAAGTTTTAAAATTCAAAAAATATTAACCACAAAGCTCACAAAGTGACACAAAGTTCTAATAATAGTCTATTTTTTTGCGTTTCTCAAAATCCTTGCATTTGATTTAAATACTATTTTTAAAGTTTCCCGTTAATTACTCTTTTAACTCCAGTTTTAAGAAGTGAAACATTAAAATTCATCAAAAAACCAAGTTTACAATTTGATAATCTTAAATAGGTTAAAGTTTGAGCTAAATGTACATTAGTAATTTCTTTTACAGCTTTTAATTCTATAATAAATTTATCTTCAACCATCAAATCAATAACATAACCAACTTCCAATTCAACATCATTATAAATAACAGGTAATTTTTTTTGTTTTTCAACTTTTAATCCCCATTCTTTTAACTCATAAAATAAACAAGCTTCATAAGTACTTTCTAATAAACCGGGACCTAAAGATCTGTGTACTTTTAATGCACATTTAAAAACTATTTCAGCAATTTCATTTTCTGTCATATTTTTATTTTTACATTAAATATAATTTTACACAAAATAGACTCAAAGTAGTTATTTCCTCCGTGTCTCTTCGTGTACTTTGTGGTTAAGTATTACCAAAGCAGCATTACAGCCACCAAAACCACTTGCTGTTTTCAATACACAATTTACTTCTTTGTCTTCGTTTTTTTCTATAATATTTAATTTATGCGTAGTTCCTTGTTTTTCAAAACCTTCACTTTTTATCAATTTATTATTTCTTATACTTTGCATAGAAATTACACTTTCTATTAAACCTGCTGCGCCCAAAGTATGACCATAATATGCTTTTAAACTATTTATAGGTATGTCAAGCATTTGCAATCTTGAAAAAGCTATAGATTCCATTTCGTCATTGTATAATGTTGCCGTTCCGTGTCCAGAAATATGATCAATGTCGTTTTTTGTGAGCTTGTGTTTTTTTAAAGTTTGGTTTATTGCCCTGTATAATCCTTCTCCTGTTCTTGAAGGCCCAGAAATATGATTGGCATCATTTGTAGTGAAACCACTTAATATTTTTAAAGGTTTTTCTTTAAACAAAGTCTCATTTTCTGTTACTAAAACACTTGCAGCACCTTCGCCCATAGAAATTCCTTTTCTTTCGGCATCAAAAGGTTTACAAGCTTTGTCGCTAATAGCAAATAAAGATTGAAAACCCCAAAGTACAAAGTCAGAAATAATATCTGCACCTACACAAATTACATGTTTGTATTGTTTACTTTCTATTAAATTTGAAGCCATATTTAAAGCCATTACTCCAGAAATACAAGCATTTGAAATAATTAAAGGGAAATTTGCCAACTCAAAATGATTTTTTACTGTTTGTGCACTTTGTGTTAAGCTAAATTTTTCATTTTTTGAATCAAGATGGTCTATATTTCCTTTCGTAGAACTAATAATGACTAATACATCTTCTTGTTTTATGTCAAAATTTACTGTTTTAAGTAAAGTAGTTTCAATAGAATCAATTATAATTGTATCAAATCTTAAATCTTTTGGAGTAAAAAATATCTCAGCAAACTTAGATATATAAAGGTCTTTTTTGTCAAAACCAATTTCTTTATGCAATTGAATTCCACTTTTTCCTTCCAGTAAAGATTCAAAATTTTCTTCAGCAGACATTCCTAAAGGACTTGCTATGTTTTCGGCACCTATATACATTTACTTAAAACTTTCTAACCATTCTTTATAAAATTCTGGATAATACAAAACCATTTCTTTAGTTTTTGCATTCATAAAAACCTGAATCGTTTTTCCAGTTGCACAAAGTGCTTTCGTTTCTTCATTATATACTTTATATGTATGAATTATTTTTGCAGATTTTGAAAATTCTAAATTAGTTTCTATTCTTACATTGTCGCCATAGTCTAGCGTGCTTTTATGATTTACTTCTGTTTTTACCAAAGGAGTGAAGAAGCCATTTTTATAAACATCTAAATATGACATTTTGTATTTTTCTCCAAAATACTCTCTAGCATCTTCAAAAAACTTTAAATAATTTCCGTGCCAAACTACGCCCATTGCATCTGTTTCGCTAAATCTTATTTTTATATTTACTGCTGCTTTTAATTCTTCTTTAAACACCTGTTACAATTTTCATTTCACACTCCAATAATAACTCACCATCAACATAGTTTTTTGCTATAATTAATGTAATTGCACCAAATTTAGTTCCTACTTCTACTTTTGTATTAATAGTGTCGCCAATTTTTGGTAATTTATGGCATTTCAATCTAGAAACTGAACCAATAAAACCCAAACCACCTTTTTCGCCACCATTTTTTTTTGCAACAGTACCAAAACCCGCCGCAGCAGATTGTGCTATATTTTCTATTAAAGCAGGTTCTTGAAGAATATTTCCTTTTAAAAAAATATTATCTTCTTTTATAGTAAAATTAGTTTCAAAACCTGTTTCTTTTGCTGAAACAACGTGATGAACCATAATAATTGGTTCTCGCTGAGGAATTAATTCTAGTAAATCTTTGTCCATTCTTATATTGTTAAGCCTTGCAAAGATAAAGAACTTATAGTTTATATTTTAACCATTATTCCTAGCGTTGGTAAAATAGTTCCAGATTTGTTTTCTATACTTTCTAAAACATATTTTGAACCATTATCGGTAGTTTGAAAAGTGCCATCAGGATTTTTAGTTCTGATAATAATATCATTGTTTTCTGCTTGAAAATTGTAAGCATTTTGTAAATCTAAATATAACATCAAAGACCATTTTTTGAAAAAGAAATTTTTATCTATTCTAATATCTAGTTGATGAAAAGGCTTGAAACGTTCTTCATTTAACTTATCAAAATCTAAATATGGTTCGCCTTGTGCATCCCAAGCAGAAACTAGTTCAGAAGTTGTTAAGTCGTAAGGTGTGTAAGGTAAGCCGCCTACAAAACGCCATTTTAATCCTGCTCTAATATCCCAAGGTAAATCGTAAGAAGCTGTTATGCTTACAAGATGTTGGCTATCCCAAGAAGATGGTACATAATCTCCTTTAATGTCTGTAAACAAACTTCTTACATAAGTATATGAAGCCAAAACGTTTAATTTTTTCCAGTTAACTCTAAGCAATGTTTCTCCACCATAAGCTTGTCCTTTTCCAGAAAAAACAACATCTGAAGCACCCAATACTCCAAAACCAGCACCTTGATTTGCAATGCTTGCACCTGTTGCTATATCTACAGGATACCTAAAATAATCTTTGTAGAAACCTTCTACAGACCAAATAATTGATTTAGAAAAACGATGCTCAAATCCTGCCGTGTAATGATAAACGCCTATATATTTGGCTTCAGATTTGTTTACATAAGCACCATTATTGTTTCTAACACCCAAAGTTGTGTAAGCGGGTAATTGAAAATATCTTCCAAAACCAATATTCAAACTCGTTTTTTCTTTTATTCTGTATGAAAGTGCAACTCTTGGAGATAATTGATTTAAAGGGTTTTTCATATCATCATTATAGTTGTTTATATCTGTTCGTAAACCAGCAGATATTAATAATCGTTCATCAAAAAATCGTTTTGAAACCTGACCAGACAATCCAAACTTCAACATATTTACTCTACTATTGTAAACAGCTGTTTGTAAAACACCATTAGCAAAAAATTGATTTGTAGAATTATTTGTATATCTTGCATATTCAATATTTGCTGCTACATTTACTTTATATCCTTTATCTCTTAATTTGTATTCATATCTAAATTTATTTTCTATTTCTCTGGATAAATAATCAAATGCTTTTGGTTTGCTTTCATCATTGTCTGGATATTTATAAATTTCGTTATTCAGCATATTTCTACTTACTACAAAATCGTGAGAGCCTTTATCAAAAAAAGTAGTGTAAACACCTCCAAGCGTATAACTCCATTGATTGTTTACAGCAATTGAACTCAAAATAAATTCTTGTGAAGGATCTGGATCTTTAATTTTATCGTTGATTCTTAAATTGTCTAAAGAACCCAAACTTATAAATGTAAACTGATCTCTATTTTTGAAACGCGTTTTTAATTTTACTTGGTAATCATTAAAAGTTGGTAAAAAAGGAAGTTTTAAAGCTGCAAATAAAAATTCTAAATAAGATCTTCTATATGAAGCAATATATGTTGTGTTTTTCCCAATTGGTCCATCTACGGTAAGAGAAGCTTCACTCGCTCCAACAGCTATTTGTACATTTGTTTTGTCTTTACTTCCTTCTTTTAGTTTAAAGTCTAAAACGCCACTTAGTGCATTATTTCTATTTGCTGGAAATGATCCTGCATAAAAATCTACCGATTTTATAAAATCAGCATTAATAATTCCAACTGGACCACCAGAAGCTCCTTGCGTAGAAAAATGATTTAAAATAGGAATTTCAACACCGTCTAAATAAAACCTGTTTTCAGATGGACCACCGCCTCTTATAATAATGTCATTTCTAAAAGCTGGAGTAGATCCAACACCTGGAAAAGATTGAATTACTTTAGAAATATCTCTATTTGCTCCAGGATTACTTTCTATTTCTTTTGTACCAATGCTTTGCATAGAAAGTGGTGCTTCTTCCACTTTTTTAAACCTATCTACAGTAATTGTAACTGTTTCTACTTCATTTTCTGTTGCTTCTAGTTTTACTTCTAAATATGGTGTTTTACTATTGCTTACCAATACTTCTGCGGTTGTAAAAGTTTTATAACCTATATATGATACTTGTAAGGTAACATAACCTGGTTTTAATCCTTCTATTGTAAATTTTCCATCAAAGTCTGTAGTTGCTCCAATATCAGAATCTAAAATAATAACATTTGCAAATGGAATAGCTTCATTATTATTGTCATCTATTACTACACCATTTATTTTGGCATTTTGAGCAAATGAAAAGAAATAAAATAATGTAAAACTTAGGCTTAGTATTTTGTTCATTGTTTTTGTTATTTTGTTAAACAAAACAAATATAGGGCAAAATTTTTTATAAGCTACTTATTTTTAAAAAAATGTAAATATCTAGTTGAAAAAATTATAGAAATTAAACCATTGAGTAGGATTCTCTTTTGTTTTTTCTTCAAAAGTGTTAATGTATTTTTTTAGTATTTCTTCTGCAGAAAACTTTCCTTCTATTGGTTTGGAACAACTTAGTTGGTAATGAAAATTAGTTTTCTTTACATTGTAAACAAAGCATACAGGAGCATTAAATTTACTTGCCATTTGAAAAGGACCTTGGGGAAATTTAGCTTTTTTACCAAAAAAATCTGCTTCTAAAGTTTTTGCTCCGGGCATATTTCTATCTGCATGTAAACAAACAAACTCATTTTTTGAAAGTGCAGAATGTATTTTTATAATATGAGACAAATCATTTTTTATAGCAATAATATTAAAAGAAACACCGCCTGTAACTGTATTGAAAAGTTCTGTAAGTTTTTCAGCATCGGCTTGGTACATTAGTAGAGACTGAAACATAATTTCTTCATATATCAAACATCTTGAATCCGATCCTAAATTATAGCCTTGTTGTTTTGCTTGAGCAAGTTGCTCCTCAATTTCAGAATGTAAAATTACTTTGTTTCCTACAACTCCAATCGTTCCGTCAATTAAAGTTGAATTTTCTTGCGAAAAACCATAACTAGTTGCCAATAACCCTATAATCAATATGTGTATTTTATTCATTTTGTGCCTTTAAAATCTATCTTACAAAGAAACAAAAGTATTTCGTTCTTCTTTGTTAATATTTATTAAATATTGGGTGGTGAAAAACCTTTTATAATTCAACTTTAAGTTTTTTTTTAGATTAATACTAACCTCTACCAAATACATTTTCTTTTGCCTTAAACTTTAAACAACTGATAACTACAATCAATAGAGCCATTCATCAAATCAAATTCTTCTGTTTTGGTTAGCGAAATCTGTTTCATTGCTTCTTTGTTTGAGCTAAGCACTCCTAATTTCCATCCCTCAAAATTTTCTTTGATGTGTTCTCCAAAACGCTGATATAAAACATCTACCTCGTTTTGGTAAATTCTTTCTCCGTATGGAGGATTAATAACAATCGTTCCTTTTTCTGCTATTGCTGATACGTCTTGGGCATCCTCTACTTTAAAACGAATAACTCGATTAAGTTCTGGGGTATTCCTTAAGTTAGATTGTGCCATTCTCACGGATCTCATGGCTAAATCTGATCCCAAAATATCAATTCCTTTGTCTGTATCAATTTTTTCTTTGGCATCGTTTATTACTTTTTTCCAAATGGCAATGTCAAAATCTTCCCAATTAAAAAAACCAAAACTAGTACGGTAATATCCTGCTGGAATATTACACAGCATCATTCCTGCTTCAATTGCAATAGTTCCTGAGCCGCACATTGGATCCATAAGTGGAGTATTTTTATCCCATCCAGACAATGACAACAGTCCAGCAGCCAATACTTCGTTTAACGGAGCATCATTCGTTTCTTTTCTATATCCTCTTTTAAATAATGGATCGCCCGAAGTATCCAATAAAATTTGGCATTTTTCTCCTCGGATAAATAAATTTAGTTTAATGTCAGGCGATTTAGTATCTATGCTAGGTCTGTCATTATATTTATCTCTAAACCTATCTACAATTGCATCTTTAGTTTTTAGCGAAATATACTGCGAGTGAGTGAAAATATCTGAATTTACAGAATGTGAAATTGCAAAAGTCTTGTCAATCCCAAATATCTTTTCCCATTCAATTTCTTTTACTCGATCGTATAATTCGTTTTCATTTTTAGCTTTAAAACTAAACATTGGTTTCAAAATACTAATGGCCGATCTCAAATGATAATTACAGGCATACATTTGCTCTTTTGTAGCATGAAACTCAATAGCTCTATTAGTAACTCTGCATTTGGGAATACCCAAATCTGCCAATTCTTGTTTTACAATTTGTTCTAGTCCCTTTAGGGTTTTGGCTATGTATTTTTCTCTTTCCACTTAGTCGTCTTTATCTTCTATTTGAATATATTCTGTTTCTTCCTCTACAATTTCGTAATCTGTAAAGCCTTCTTTTTCGTCAAATGCTGGTTTTGTTTTTCCATTTATCATCTCAGAGAATTGTCTATAAATCAATTGAAATGAGACAAGACCTTTGAAAAATATACTGATAATAAAAAACACACCCAAAATGCCAATAATCCAACCAATAAAAAATGCATTGTATAAACTATTAATCGCCTCAAACAACCAGTTGTTAATAGCACTTTCTACTATTGGAGGATTATAAACGGAAAATATATACAATATAACAGTGGCAAAGGCAATAAGCACATCGTATTTTAATGTTGAAGAATTAAAGTTAACCACATCTCTATTCATTTGAAAACTGAACTGCATCATTTTTCTTCTCTGTTCTATTTTATTTATCAAATATAAAAATAAAACCACCACACCTGTTATCATTAAAACAAAATGAGAGTCATAGGTTTGCGAATAATTGATTGTGGCTAATGCCGAAACGGAAGCCAAAAAATAACTTTGTGAAATTCTTAGGATGTATCTTTCTATATTACCCGTT
>CAKZQD010000008.1 GCA_937139485.1 uncultured Bacteroidota bacterium
CGTAGAACCTTATGCAATTGTCGGTGGAAATCCAGCGAGTGAGATTAAAAAAAGATTTTCTCCCAAACAAATTGATAAGTTGTTACAGTTAAAATGGTGGAATTGGGAAATGGAAAAAATTACTCAAAATCTAAAACAATTGACCAGTAATAATATTGATGCTTTAGATTTTTGAAAAAATAAAACAATACAAACAATATTACAAGTGGTAAAAGAATAAGTATAGGAAATTTAGGAGGTAAATTCAAATCTTGAATAATTGAACTACCTTGTATTAAACTAAGGTACACCAACCATAAAGCAAAAGGAATTACTGCAAAAATAATTTTTTTCAATCTTGCCTTAGTATCTGAAATATTAACAATTACTTGTTTTATATAAGCACCTAAAACAATACAAAGCATCAAAGCACTTAAAAGGTAATAACTATTTTCCAACATAATATCTATTTTATTTCATGTTTGCCACCTGCATACTTTGCAAATCTCCCAAGTTTTTTGTAATGTACCATATCTGCTCTTTCCTATGCTCAGCCAGCAAATTCTGTTGTTTGATATGATCTTATTGTATAATTTCTTTAATAAGATTTCCCAAAACTTTAAATTGAAAAATTAATATTTCTTATACTTACGTAGAGCAAATACACCAAACATGGCTTCTTTAATTATTCCACCAGACATTTTTGATGTACCTTCTGTTCTATCTGTAAAAATTATAGGTACTTCTACTATTCTAAAACCGTGATTTTTGGCTTTAAACTTCATTTCTATTTGAAAAGCGTAGCCAACAAATTTAATATTGTCTAAATTTATTTTTTGTAGTACTTCTTTTTTATAGCAAACAAAACCCGCTGTACTATCTTTTACGCCAAGTCTTAAAATAGCTTGTACATAATATGAAGCAAATTTAGACATCAAAACACGTTCAAAAGGCCAGTCGTCAAAGCCGCCGTCTTGTACATATCTACTTCCTACAGCTACATCGCCTTTGCCACCTTTACAGGCAGTATATAGTTTTACCAAATCTTTAGGGTTATGAGAAAAATCACAATCCATTTCTATAATATAACTGTAATCTTTTTCTAAGGCATATTTGAAACCAGCTATGTAAGCAGTACCTAAACCTAGCTTTCCTTTTCGTTCCAAAATATACAATTGGTCTGCATATTTGCTTTGAAGTTCTTTGACTTTTTTTGCTGTTCCGTCTGGCGAATTATCATCTACAATTAATAAATGAAATGCCTTTTGTAAACCAAAAACAGTATGAATCATCTTCTCAATGTTTTCGATTTCGTTGTATGTAGGTATTATTACTAAAGTATCGCTCACAGTCCTAAACTTAATTTTACTTCTTTTAATTTTTGTTTTGTATGTAAAGCAAAATCACTTCGCATTATCCAACTATAATAACCAGGGTTTGCAGTAAGCACAGATTGTACTGTTTGCCCTTTGTGTTTTCCAAAGTTAAAACAAGGTACACCTTTTATCATAGTTAATCTATGTGCTGTATCTATTGCGTTTTTATTATTACGTGTATTTTCATAAATAGTTTCTATATCTTCTCCTAAATCGCCATAGCGTTCTATTTGTGCTTTAAAAACGTCATAAGTTGCAACTACATCTGCCATTGCTGTATGGGCGTTAACTATTTCTTTATTACAGTAAAATTTCAATGCTGAGCCCAAATCTCTTTTTTCTTTCATAGTAAATATACTAAAAGCATCAAGTAAATTTCTATCGTCTATGCTAAAGTTAATATTTACCCGTAAAAATTCTTCTATAAGTAAAGGTACATCAAAACGGTTAGAATTATAACCAGCTAAATCGCAGGGATTTAATAAATTGTAAAGCTTTTCTGCGAGTTGGGCAAATGTAGGTTCATTTTCTACATCTTTGTCATATACACCATGTATTACAGAAGCTTCAATAGGAATAGGAATAGTAGGGTTTACTAAAAATCTATGTTCTTCGGTAGTTTTATCTGTTTGAACAATTAAAATGCCTATTTCTACTATTCTATCTGTTGCTACATTTACACCAGTAGTTTCCAAATCAAAAAAAGCTAAGGGACGCTTTAGAGTTAAATTCATATTACAAATTTAGTCATTAATCTTAAATATGCTTGTTAATTTGGCTTAAAATAAGCTTTTATTTAAGTAAATATTTGCATTAAATTATTTTGCTAGCTTTATTCTAAGTTTAAGCAAACAAAAAATTAAACCTATTTGAGCATTTACTACTAGGCTAAAACTTATTCAAAAATTCTTCCCAATCTATACCATCATAATTTCCAGAAGTCATCAGCAAAAGTGCATAGTCGTTTAAGTTTTGTTTGTTTAAATAATTCTTTAAACCTTCTGGCTTTCTAAAAACGATTATATTTTTATTGTTAAAACTTTCTTGTATTAGTTTGTCTTCAATAAATGCTTTGTTTTTTATTTCAAAAGCTTTTTCACTCATATATATAATGGCTATATCAGCATTGTTCATACTGTTTTCAAATTCATTTAAAAATTTTGGGTCAGTACTACTATATGTATGCAATTCCATACAAGCTATAAGTTTTTTATCATTAAATTGTTCATTTACAGCTTTTACAGTAGCCATTAATTTAGATGGCGAATGTGCAAAATCTTTAAATGCAACTAAATTATTTTTTAGTTTTATTTTTTCTAATCTTCTAGCAGTTCCTTTAAAAGTGGCAATTGCTTCAAAAAATGTTTTGTTTGATACTCCAAGTGCTGCACAAACTTCTTTAGCTCCTTCCAAATTTTGAAGATTGTGTTTTCCAAATATTTCCATTGGATAATCCTTTGCTTCAAATTGAATTATACTTTTTCCGCTTTCTATTTTAAAACTCGGTGTTCCGTAACTTTCTTGCATGCATATTGCTTTTGAAGAAATATCTTGAAGTACTTCATCTTCTTCAAACCAAAACAATTTAGCTTTGCTATGCAGTTCTCGAATAAATTTTTCAAAAGTTTTGTGGTATAAATCTAATGTAGGAAACACATTTACATGATCCCAAGCAATACCAGTAATCATAGCAATATCTGCTTTGTAAAAGTGAAATTTGGACTTCATTTCTATTGGCGAAGACAAATATTCATCGCCTTCTAAAATAATAATAGGAGCATCTGTCAATGAAACACTTCTTTCAAAGCCTTCCAAACTAGAGCCTACCATATAGTCAAAGGCTATGTTCTGTTCTTTTAATACATGCATTATCATTGCGGTAGTAGTAGTTTTGCCGTGACTGCCAGCTATTACTACACGTTTTTTATTTTTACTTTCTTTGTAAATAAATTCTGGAAAAGAAAATATTTCAATTCCTAGTTTTTGCGCTTCAAGCAATTCAACATTATCTTTTTTTGCGTGCATTCCCAAAATAATAGCATCAATGTTTTCATTAATATTTTCTTTGAAAAAGCCAATTTTATTTGGTAATAAGTTTGTTTCTTCTAAGTTTTTTTTGGCAGGGTCAAAAATAATATCGTCAGATCCGCTTACATTGTGGCCTAAGTTTTTGAGGCAAATAGCTAAATTGTGCATTATGGCACCACCAATGGCAATAAAATGTATCCTCATGAAGTTATAGTATTATAAAATAAAAATAAAGAAGTAAAAATAAAGAAATACTAATTCGCTTTTAAGAAAAAAGGAAATCTTTTTCACTGTTGTCCGATAAAAAATAAAAAAGTGATAAAAAGTCTTTTGAAGTCAATAAGAATAGGGGTTTCTATTTAAAA
>CAKZQD010000009.1 GCA_937139485.1 uncultured Bacteroidota bacterium
GTATTATGATGACCTCCATAACCAACATAATAAGCTGTAAAATGATGATAATTAGGAAAATGACCCGCTCTTTCTTTTGATGCTTTAAAAAAATCATTTGGGTTTTTTGGATCATTTGCCATCCATAAACAATTCATATCAGAAACTCTATCGTACTTTCCACCTTCATCAATAATTGTTACATCGTATTCTATTTTAATGTTTCCTTCTAATTTGTTTTTTAAATCAGCTAAAGCTCCTAAATCTCCTAAAGTTGCCTTATTAGTGTTTGAGTTCACTTTTTTAACTGCAGGATTCCATGATGTTGAGTTAGTAGTTGAAAGTGATGCAGGATGTTACGATACAATTGTGAAAGAAATAAATGTTTTAGAATTACCAGTTGCAGATTATACTTATATTTCAGAATGTGATAATGATCAAGTTATTGTTAGTTTCAGTGATGCGTCTACAGTAAATAATGATGTTATAACAAGTTGGAATTATGATTTTGGCGGACAAGGGAATCAATCTGTACAGAACCCAATTACGGCTTTTAATACTGAAGGAAACTTTAGTGTAACTCAAATTATTGAAACGTTTAACGGTTGTAAGGATACGATAGTAAAAATAATAAATATTCCACCTTTACCACTAGCGGGATTCACTTATGATACCGATAATGGATTGAATGTAGGTGCTGAATTTGAAATTTTTTGTCTTTGACCAGGAAAAACATGATACTGCAAAGTAGTAGATACTGTTTTATCTTCAAATTCTAACAATTCATTACAATATTCTAACTCAATATTTAAACTTTTTTTTATGTCTTGAGCCAGTTTATTAGCCAGTTCTTGGTCTGTTACATTGTCTATTAAAAGCTTAGTTATTAAAGACTTACCTGTTGCGCCATCGCCTAATGGTATTACAGTTCCAATTGATTTTATATTTTTTTTGCTCATATTTTATCTCCAAATATTATTCTAGATTGGTCAATAGAACGGTATGCCAAATCTCCATCGTGAATAGTTACAATTTCTCTTCTTCCTTCGGTACATTTATGCGTAGGGCGCAATATTATAGATCTTACTCCAAAAGTTGTTTGTATGTTTACACCTTTGTCTCTTACATTAGCGTGTTGGCGTACCACATCAGCAATAGAGTAAGACACTTTGCTATTACAATGCTCGCAATCAATAACAAAAGTATCGTTTAAATGAGGAAAAGTTTCACCTTTTGAACCTAGTCTTTCCAAAAAAACTTCATAAGCTTTTTCGTCTGTTAAAATTTCTCCTAAAATAGATTTAACCAATGCTTGTGTTGAAAGCATAGCTCTAATAACAAACACCGCACCAAAAAAATAAATTAAACTAACCATAAGCGCTGGGTCTACAGGAAAAGAGAACACTTCAAAAACATCTAAGGCATGAATAGTGTAGCCAATAACAAAAAAGAAGATTAAAACTATAATAAGAATCCATTGATTTCTTGGAAATTCATTTATTTTTAAAACATTCATGAATTTTCTAACTGTATTAATACTTAATACCAACATTAATACACCTAGTATTACTAGTATAAAAGTAGTAATTTGTATATAGTTTAAAGATTGTAAGTAGCTATTTATTTCCATTTATAAGCTGTTAGTTTTCATTTGTTTATTCGTAGTAAATTATACGTTTTTTATAAAAGAATGTTACAACTATACGTCAATTTTATTTATAAATAAATTCAATTCATTAAATATTTTTAAAATAATTATTAATAAGTTTGCTAACTTCCTGTGCTTTGTCTACAATCATAAAGTGTGTTCCTTTCTCAATAATTATAGCATTTTTACTGGGTGGAAAAAGTTTGTCTTTAGAACCACTTATTTTTAATACATTTTTTATTCTTGTAGTATTTTGCCAAGTCAATAAAGCATTTAACGCCCATTTAGAAAAAATTGGATTAGATTCAGTAATAATGTTATTCAGTAACTTTTTCTTTTTAGTTCCAAATAAAAATTCTACAAATTGATTTGATTTTGTGAGCAAATTATCTGGAATTAACTTAGTGAAATTTAATTTTCCACCAACTTTATATATAAGCGGCAATTCATTTTTTGTTTCTATGGAAGAAATAAGAATAGTCGTTTTTGGATTTAAAAACTTGTTCATTTCAGTTGCTATTAACCCACCAAAACTTAAACCTAAAATAGCAAATTCTTCTTCGGTATCAATTTTTTCTGCAAGCCTTTTACTATAAGATTCTATGCTTTCATTTTTATAATTATCTACCCAGTTTAAAGGAATAATCTTATAATTTAAGTCCAAAAACTTAAAAACACGTTCATCTGCACCTAGTCCACTTATTGCGTATATTTTCATAAACTAAACTTCCAAACTCTCCAAAATAATTTCACAAGCTTTTCTAATTTCATTTTCAGTAATTATCAATGGTGGAGCTATTCGCAAACATTGCGGCGCAAACAAAAACCAATCTGTTATCAAACCTTTTTCTATACACTTATCAATAATAGATTTATTTTCTTCAAAATCTTCAAAATAAACTGCCATCATTAATCCAGCTCTGTTTATTTTTTTAATTCTTGGATGAACTAGAAGTTTATCAAATAATTGTCCTTTTGCTTCCACTTTTTCTAAGTGTCCTTCTTTTGTAATTATTTCCAAGGCAGCATTTCCAGCTACACAACTTACTGGGTGACCACCAAAAGTAGTAATGTGACCCAAAAAAGGATTGTCTTGAAATACTTCAAATTTTTCTCTAGAGCTTATAAAAGCACCAAGCGGCATGCCACCACCAAAAGCCTTGGCAAGTAGTAAAATATCTGGAACTACATTCTCTTTCTGAAATCGAAAAAGTGTTCCAGTTCTTCCCATTCCAGTTTGAATTTCATCAAAAATAAGTAAAGCACCTACTTCGTTACATTTTTTTCTTACCGCTTCCAAGTATCCTTTACTTGGTACACCAACGCCTATTTCTGCCTGTATAGGTTCTATCAAAACTGCTGCCGTTTTGTTTGTAATTTGCTCTAAATCTTCAAAACAATTGTAGTTCAACATTCTATTTCCAGGAATAAGCGGTCTATAATTAGACTTAAAAAATTCGTCTCCAAGTACAGAAAGTGTTCCCATTGTAGAGCCGTGATAAGAGTTTTTAAAATAAACTATTTCTGTTCTTTCGGTATATCGCTTAGCCAATTTCATAGCACCATCTGCTGCTTCTGCGCCAGAATTGGTGTAATAAACAGTTTCTAAGTTTTGTGGTAAATGTTTGGTTAAATTATTGGCATATTCTACTTGTGGCTGTTCTACAAACTCGCCATAAACCATAAGGTGCATATATTTTTCTGCCTGTGCTTTTACAGCAGCTACCACTTTTGGGTGGCTGTGTCCCACATTACTTACGGCTATTCCCGAAATCAAATCTATATAGCTTTTGCCTGCTATATCTTTTAAATGTACACCTTTTGCACTTGTAATTTCTAGTGCAAGTGGTTCTGTACTTGTTTGTGCTATTCTGTGTAGAAAAAGTTGTCTTAAATTCAAGAAATAAATGATTTAATGAATCTCAAAATTAAGACTATTTTTCTATGATTTACATTTTATAAGCCATATATTTCACTATACTTTGCTTTTGCATAATCTAAGAAGTATTTAAAATTTAATGCTTCTCCAGTTGCTTTTTCGCATACTTCTTTTGCAGTAAAATATTTACCGTGTTTATGTACTTTTTCTCTCAACCAAGCCAGTAAAGAATCCATGTTTCCAGCTTCTATTTCTGCTTCTAAATTTGGAATATCTTGTTTTGCTTTATTAAAAAGTTGTGCTGCATAAAAGCTTCCTAATGAGTATGTTGGAAAATAGCCAAAACCACCATGTGCCCAATGTACATCTTGCAATACACCTTCTTTATCTGATGTAACATCTACGTTTAAATACTTCTTGTAAGCATCATTCCATATTGTTTTTAGGTCTTTTACTTCTATACTTCCTTCTATTAGTTTTTTCTCTATTTCGTAGCGAATCATTATATGAAAATGATATGTTAGCTCATCGGCATCTGTTCTTATAAAAGAAGGCTCTACTAGGTTTATTCCTTTGTAATACGCTTCAAAACTTGTATTAGATAAGTTTTCTGGAAAAATTTCTTGTAGTTTTTTATAGTTTGCTTTCCAAAATGCTTTAGATCTTCCTAAATTGTTTTCGTACAGTCTCGACTGACTTTCATGAATGCCCAATGAAATGGCTTCACCACAGGGCATTCCATATTCTTCTTCTTTTAAACCTTGCTCATATAAACCATGTCCACCTTCGTGTATACAGGACCAAAGCATATCGTAAAAATTTTCTTCATTTACTCTTGTAGTTAACCTTACATCTTTTACACCAAAGCTTGTAGTAAAAGGGTGTTCAGATAAATCTTGTCTTCCAGAATCAAAATCGAAGCCAAGCTGTGCTAGAATATTCATTCCAAAATCCCATTGTTTTTTATGTTCGTAATGTTGAAACATAAATTTATTATCTGGTTTTTCGCAAGCAAAAATTTCTTGAGTAAAAGGCGTTAGTTTTTCTTTTACATCTTTAAAAAGCGAATCTATTTCGTTTATTGTAGCGCCAGGTTCAAACTGATCCATTAATGCATTGTATGGATGCTCTTTATAGCCCAAAATTTCTGCTTTTTCTCTTTGAATGTTTACAATTTCTGTTAAAGCAGGAATGTATAGTTCAAAATTATCTGCTTCTCTAGCAGCTATCCAAGCTTGAAAAGCAGTAGATATTGCCTTAGATTCTTTCATTACAAACTCGGTAGTAAATTTTTTACTTTTTTTATAATCTTTTAAAGCAAGCTTTACATTTTTTATTTCTGTTAAAGAAAGTCTAGCATCTTGCTTTAATTTTTTTAATACTTTAGCTAGTTTTTTAGATGTAGAAAGTTTATGAGCCATACCTGCAAGCGTTGATATTTGCTGTGCTCGCCTGCTATTTCCATTTTTTGGAATATACGTTTCTTGATCCCAATTTAATACTGCAATTGCATAATTTATGTCTGCAATTTTATGTTTAATTTCTTGAAATAATTTGTAGCTCATTATTATTGTATTTTCTTTTTTTTAAAAGTTTTAATGTTGTTTCGCCATAAATTTATATCTTTAAATCTTAATGTACTAATAAACTAACTAATTCTATGAAAAAAAACTACATATCACTCGTTGCTTTAATGTTACTATTTTTTTCGCTAAAGGCTCAAGATGCTCATTTTACGCAGTATTATACATTTGGGCAAGCTTTAAATCCAGCACTTACGGCAAATCATGACGGCTCTTATAAAGTATCACTTATTTACAGAAATCAGTGGAGCTCTTTTCTTCAAAAATCTGCATTTAACACACCAGGTGTTTCTGTAGACTTACCTTTATTAGAAGGTATTTTAAATGGAGATAAATTTGGAATAGGATTAATGTTCTTTAACGATAGGTTTGGAGACGGAGCAATGTCTACATTAAATACCGCTTTATCTTTAGCTTATCATAAAGGTATAGGTAAAAAGAAAAACCACAGACTTTCTTTGGGTGCTCAAGTAGCTTATGTTCAAAAAAACATAGATTCAGACGGCTATACGTTTTACGACCAGTTTGATGTAATTAGCCATTCTGGAAGAGGAGCAAGTTCAGATTTTATAAACCTTCAAAGAGGAATGTATTATTTCTTTGATTATAATTTTGGAATATACTGGAAATCTACTTTTGGCAAAAGAGTAAAATTACAAACAGGTTTTGCTTTTCACCATGCTGGGCAACCAAAAGAATACTTTGTAGACAAAAGCGATGAGTATTTTTTAGCTAGAAAATACACCGCAGATTTAGGTTTAGAAATTTTTATTACAGATAAATTTTCTTTTTCACCAGACGCACTTTACCAAAAACAAGGCGAAGCACAAGAAATTTTAGCTGGTGGTTCTTTTGCTTATTACTTTTCAGATGGTTTTAGAAAAAAATCGAGTGTTCATTTAGGAGCTCGCTATAGAGTTGGCGATGCGGTTTCAGCTTTGTTTTCTTTCGAAATTAGAAATATAAGACTAGGTGCCGCCTACGATGTTAATCTTTCTCAATTAAAATCTGCCTCTAAATATGGCGGTGGTTTTGAAGTTTCATTGTCATATACAGGAGAAAGTATTCGTTCATTTAAAGCAAACAAATCTTTACCTGCTAGAAGATTTTAATACAAACACCCTAATTTACATTTTATGAAAAATTTAATACTAATACTTTGTGTTTTTGTATTTGTGAGTAATTATGCTCAAATAGATAAAGAGAAAGCTTTATCGCCAAGAGCAGAATTAAAACTTGCCGATTTATTGTATGCACAAGGCTTTTATTATTCAGCAACAGAATATTATAAAGAAGCACTTAGAGCAAAACCAAATTGGCGATATGCAAAATATTGGCTAGCTATGTCTTATGCTAAATCAAAAGATTATAAAAATGCAGAAACTTGGTTTAATAAGTTTGTAAATTATAAACTACAACCAAAAGATAAAATAAAAAAAATAGAGCAAGAAAATAAAACCATTTTCAATAAAGCAAGATTTTACTATGCAGAAGCATTAAAAGCAAACGGAAAATATGCAGAAGCCATAAAGCAATATAAGGCTTTTAAAGCAGAATACGCTCCAGACGAAAAAAAGAAAAAAGACAAAGAAGACAAAAACTGGAACGCCAAAGCAAATATTGAAATAAAGGGAGCAGAATGGGCAATAGAACAAGCCGCTACATTCAAAAAAATAAAGCTAAAAAACATAGGAGAAAAAGTAAACTCTGCTTACGAAGAAGCCGCTCCAGTTTCAATAAATGACTCTACAATATATTTTACATCATTAGGAAAAGATAACTTAGTTTATATAAATAAAGCTAAAGAAATTCCACCTTATAAAATATTTCAATCTAAAAAAGTAAATGGCGAATGGCAAAAGGGCAAAGAATTGCCTAGTTATATTAACGATGAAAAATTATCTACAGGAAACGCTGCAGTTTCTGAAGATGGTAAGAGAATGTATTTTTGTAAATGCTACAATAATGAAGTAGACGAAGTAATTTGTGCCATTAACTTTTCTTCTAAAAAAGAAAACAAATGGTCGAGACCAATAATGCTTAATGACCAAATTAATGACCCAAGATTTACATCTACACAGCCAGCGGTAAGAACAAGTGGCGATAATTTTGATATTGTATATTTTGTTTCAGACAGAGAAGGCGGAAAAGGCGGAATGGATATTTGGTATTTTATAAGAACAGCAAAAGGAAACTATAAAGGGCCAAGGCTTTTAAGAGGGCCAATAAATACTCAATTTGATGAGTTGACTCCTTTTTACAATAATTATGACAGTTCGTTTTATTTTAGTTCAAACGGTCACCCAAGTATAGGCGGTTTTGATGTTTTTAAAACAATAGAAGATGACGAAGATCAATGGATAGAACCAATGAATGTAGGCGCGCCAATAAATTCTACTAAAGACGATTTGTATTATGTAAATGAGCAAGGAAAAACAAGCGGTTTTATTGTTTCAAACAGAGATGGAACATCATTAATAAGAAAAAGATATAGAGGTGATGATATTTTTTACTTCGAAGACTTTAAGTTTGGACTAGAAGGTTTAGTAACCAAAGATGGTAAAAATGATAGCGGAGAAACACTAGTTGACGATGCTAAAGTAAAATTATTTGCTGTAAACGAATTTACAGGAAAAAAAGAATTGGTAAAAGAAGTAAACGTAAAAGACGGAGAATACTTTTTTGAATTAAAACCAGACTTGGATTACACTGTTGAAGTAATTAAACCAGGTTTTGCTTCTACTTTTGAAGAAATTTCTACCAAAAACTTAATGCAAGAAGATACTATTAGTAAAGACCTAAGTGTAGAAAAAACGAATATTATTGCTGCTGGAAGTTTATTTAATGAAGACGATTCTCTAGGAACAAATAAATTGAATGGTGCACTGGTTACTTTAAGAGAAAAACAAGCCGATGGAAGTTTTAAAACTGTTACGGCTCAAAAAATTACGAGTAGCGAACCAAATTATTATTTCAATTTAGATGTTTCGAAAAACTATGAAGTAAAAATAACTAAAGACGGATATTTTGCAAAAACAATGGAATTTGATTTAAGTAAAGTTACTCCAGACCAAGATACTATATATAGTAATGCTATGATTTCTAAAATTGAAGTTGGAAAAGCTTATGCTTTAGAAAATATTTTGTACGAATTTGGAAAAGCAGATTTAACCAAAGAATCAGAAACAAGAGTAGCAAAATTGGCTAAAATTATGCAAGAAAATCCATTGATTATAGTGGAGCTTTCTGCGCATACAGATGCTATTGGATCTGATGCTAGCAATTTAAAACTTTCGCAAGCAAGAGCACAAAGTTGTGTGGATTATTTAAAAAAAGTAGGAATTTCTGATGCTCGCTTGGTAGCCAAAGGTTATGGAGAAACTATTCCGGTTGCACCAAACAAAAATGAAGACGGTAGCGACAACGAAGCAGGAAGAGCTAAGAACAGAAGGACTGAGTTTAAAGTGCTTGGTGGTTTGTAAAGTTGGTTTAAAATTTCAGTATTTAGGTTTTATTTGATCTAATTTATTAAACACGCTGCTTTTTTAAAAAAACAATATATCTTTTCATAACAGCTATTAGATTTGATTTTTTATATTTGTAATTACTATAAAAAATCAATCCATAAATTATGTACAAAAACCTAAAAGAAGCTTTTGCTCAAGAAATTCAAGAAATAAAAGATGCAGGTCTTTATAAAGAAGAGCGTGTAATTACTACACCGCAGAGTTCATCTATAAATACTACAAAAGGCAATGATGTTTTAAATTTTTGTGCAAACAATTATTTAGGGCTTTCTTCACATCCAGAAGTTTTACAAGCAGCAAAAGACACTATAGATTCTCACGGTTTTGGAATGTCTTCTGTACGTTTTATTTGTGGAACGCAAGATATTCATACCTTTTTAGAAAAGCGAATTGCTAAATTTTTAGGCACAGAAGATGCTATTTTATACGCCGCAGCTTTTGATGCCAATGGTGGTTTGTTTGAACCTTTATTAAATGCTGAAGATGCCATAATTTCTGATAGTTTAAATCATGCATCTATAATAGATGGAATTAGACTTTGTAAAGCAAAACGTTTTAGATACGCCACTAACGATATGGCTGATTTAGAAGCAAAACTAAAAGAAGCACAAGGAAATAGAAGAATTTTGATAGCAACAGACGGTGTTTTTTCTATGGACGGAACAATAGCACAAATAGACAAAATTTGTGACCTTGCAGATAAATATGGAGCAATGGTAATGGTTGACGATTGTCACGCTTCTGGTTTTGTTGGAAAAACAGGAAGAGGATCTGCAGAACATTGCAACGCTATGGGAAGAGTAGATATTATTACCACAACATTTGGTAAAGCACTTGGTGGAGCTTCTGGAGGTGTTACTGCTGCAAAAAAAGAAATTGTAGATATATTAAGACAACGTTCTAGACCTTATTTATTTTCAAATACGCTAGCACCTTCTGTGGTAGGAGCTACTTTGGCAGTATTAGATGTGCTAGAAGAAAGTACAGACCTTAGAGATAAGCTGCAAACCAATGCACAACATTTTAGAAAAGGAATGTCTGCTGCAGGTTTTGATTTAATACCTGGCGAACATGCTATAGTGCCTGTAATGCTATATGATGCAAAATTGTCACAGACTTTTGCAAACAAATTGCTTGATGAAGGAATTTATGTTATTGGATTCTTTTTTCCTGTTGTGCCAAAAGATTTAGCAAGAATAAGAGTTCAAATTTCTGCTGGGCATTCCATAGAACAAATAGATAAATGTGTAGCTGCATTTACTAAAGTAGGAAAGGAATTGGGTGTAATTTAATAGTTTTAAAAGAATTATGCTTTCATGAATAGCTTTTAAATACTTTATTATGAAATTATGTAAGATACTCGTTTTTTGTTTATTCGCCCTTTTGCTTAATTCTAGTTGTAAAAGTAAAAAACCAAATATTGATGGTTTTTGGCTTGGAAATTTCGATGCAGATGATTTTGAAGATTTAGTTAAGATTAAAAATGACACTATTCATATTTTAAGTACATATAATTCTGGTGTTATAAAATATCCATTTAGTATCGTTGCTGAAGAAACTATTTTAATAGATAATTTTGAAATGAACTATAAAGTTGATAATGAAAACTTTTTAAGCTTTTATAGCGAAGGCACCATTGACACTTTTCACTACATGAAAGAAGAAGTTTATAGCGTTTTTTATAATCGCTACATAGATTATTACAATCAAAGCTTTGATGAAATGCCAGCAATAGAAGATGAGTCGTTTTAAAATTATGATTAGCTATGAAAAATCCAATTTACAAAATAAAAATAGACAACTTAGTAATACGATGTGCTGAGTATAACGATGCAAAAGCACAAAAAGAAGCTATTGATGCTAGTTTAGAACATTTACACGAATTTATGTTATGGTCTCATTATGAGCCAGAAAGCATAGAAAAAAAGCAAGAACGCATTAAAAGATGGCGAAAAGACTATCTGGAAAATAAAGATTATTCTGTAGTTGTATTTGATGGAGAAAAACTAGTTGCTTGTGCTGGTTTGCATACAAGATTAGAAGGAAACGCGCTTGAAATTGGTTATTGGGTAAGAGCAGATGAAGTAAAAAAAGGTATTGCAAGCAAAATAAGTGTCGCTTTAACTATTCTTGCATTAGAATATATTAAAGTTGACGAAGTAGCCATTCATCATAATATAAAAAATACCGTGAGTGCTAAAGTTCCACAAAAATTAAACTTCCAAAGGCAAGAAAATTACTTTGCTAAAGACGATGGTCTAGAAAATGGAAGGTGGATAATGAATCAATCTGGATACATTAAAAGCAAAAAGCATTTAAATTCTTTCTATAAAGAAATAGCTTTTTTTGAGAAAGCGTAAACAATTTATTCCTCTTCCCAGCCTTTACATCTTTCTACAGCTTTGAGCCATTTTTTATATTTTTTTTCACGTAGTGCTTCTTCCATTTTAGAATCAAAAACCTTGTCTAATTTACTATTGTCTTGCAATTCTTCCATTTTGTAAAACCCAACAGCCAAACCAGCCAAATAAGCTGCTCCAAGTGCAGTAGTTTCTATTACTTTTGGTCTTTCTACAGGCGTATCTAATATATCTGCTTGAAATTGCATCAATAAATTATTGGCACATGCACCACCATCTACTTTTAAGGTTTTTAATTGAATGCCTGCATCTTGTTCCATAGCATTTAAAACATCTCTGGTTTGGTATGCCAAAGACAATAAAGTTGCTCTTACAAAATCGTTTTTTGTGGTTCCTCTTGTAATTCCAAAAATAGCACCTCTGGCATACATATCCCAATATGGAGCACCCAAACCTGCAAATGCTGGTACTACATATACACCGCCAGTATCATCTTTTTTCGAAGCAAAGATTTCAGAATCTGCCGCAGAATCTATCATACCTAAACCGTCTCTAAGCCATTGTATTGCTGCTCCGGCTATAAAAACAGATCCTTCCAAGGCATATTTCACTTTTCCATCTATTCCCCAGGCAATTGTAGTTAACAAACCTGCTTTAGAAACTACTTTTTCTTCGCCAGTATTCATGAGCATAAAACAACCTGTTCCATAAGTGTTTTTTGCCATTCCTTTTTCAAAACATGCCTGACCAAAAAGTGCCGCTTGTTGGTCGCCAGCTATTCCTGCAATACTTATTCCTTTTCCAAAAATACTAGATTCGGTTTTGGCATATTCCATTGAAGAATCTTTTACTTCTGGCAGCATACTTTCGGGAATATTCAATTCTTTAAGCAATTTTTTATCCCATTGAAGCGTGTTTATATTAAAAAGCATAGTTCTAGAGGCGTTGCTATAATCTGTAATGTGCTGTTTTCCTTGTGTTAAATTCCAAACCAACCAAGAATCTATAGTTCCAAAGCATAATTCTCCATTTTCTGCTCTGGTTCTGGCTCCTTGTACATTGTCTAAAATCCACTGAATTTTTGTTCCAGAAAAATAAGCATCTATAACCAAACCAGTAGTTTCTCTTACATATTCTTCAAGCCCTTTTGTTTTTAATTTATCACAAATTGAAGCCGTTCTTCTATCTTGCCAAACAATAGCATTGTAAACAGGCTTTCCAGTTTTTCTGTCCCAAACAACAGTCGTTTCTCTTTGATTTGTAATTCCAATTGCAGCTATTTGTTCTGGTTTTGTAACGGCATATTGTAGAACATTTTTAGCCGTTTCTATTTGTGTACGCCAAATTTCTTCTGCATCGTGTTCTACCCAGCCACTTTGTGGAAATATTTGTTTAAATTCCTTCTGTGAAGAAAATTTTATAGCACCAAAGCTATCAAATAAAATTGCTCTGGAAGATGTTGTTCCTTGGTCTAAGGCGAGTATATATTTTAGCATGTTTTATTATTATAGTTTAACGTTTTTTTTTAATTGTCTTCGGCAATAAAGCCTAGTTTTTTAGATATTTCTGTAGCCTCTTTAGCATTTTTTACAAAAAAGAAGTAATCTTCGTGTCCTTCTGTAATGGCTTCAATTTTTGCCTGATGAGCTTTATTTCCAAGTCTATGAATAAAAATAGCGGCAATTCGTTTTGGAAACCTTTTCTTTAATTTTAAATATATGTGTGCATCTTTTTCGCCACCGTCTCCAATTAAAATAAAATTTAATTTTGGATACATTTTTAGTATTCTAATAACTTCATTTCGTTTATGATTTTCATAATCTTGAAGCGCGTCTTTTGCTTTTAAACCAAAATCTCTAAGTAAAACTGGTCCTTCTGGAAATTCGTTTATATTTAAAAATTCTTGCAAATAGTTATACAAATTCCAAGGACTATGCGAAACATAAAAAAATGGATTATTGTTGTTACCAGTTCCTTCACTTAATTTTTGATACCAAATATTAGCATCTTTTATTGGCATTCTTTTAGATGCTTTTATAAATAAAGTATTGTAAAAAATTTTCCATTTCATTGTAGACAATACATCTGTTTTTAGAATAGTATCATCAATATCACTTATTACGCCAAATTTTGCATTTTTACTTTTATAGAAAATCTTACCTTTGGCTTTTAATTCTTTATTCAGCCACTTTTTTTCAAAATCTTCGGTATTAATTTCTAACTGAATTTCTTCTACCAATCTTTTAGGAACAAAGTCTTCAAATTGGTCTTCGATTAAATAAAAACCTTCCGTGTTTGTATAAATTGTTTCTGTTTCGCCAGCAAAAGTAAATTGCATTTTTTGCCAAGGAATTTCGTCAGACTCTGCATTTTTATAAACCGAAACGGCGTGCTTTATAAAAGAATCTTCATCTGTTATTGTCATTTCTTTATTTACCAAAACTCTGCCTAAGCAATAAATTTTATTCTTATTACCGTAGCCAGAATATGCATCTATTTTAATTTTTACTTTCGCCATTTTCAAGAATAAAGATATTAATAAGCAGAAGAAATAATGAATTTTTTTTCGTTTTGAGCAAAATAGACTAAATTTATTTCTTTAACTAACATTCATTGTTCTCGAAATAAGTGAAGGATAAAAATAATTTGAGTTCATTATTGTTTGGGAAAATATTAATTGCCTCTAAAAATACTTGAATCGATTTTTTATAATCTTTCAGCATTCTGTATGAACTTCCTAATCCAAGAAAACAATCTGCCAATTCATTTCCAGCTAAACCGTGTTTTATAGCCAAAGTGTAGTGTTTTATAGCTTCTTTTTCTTTACCTAAGTTATCTAATAGCCAAGCATATTGATAGTGAACATTTTTTATTTTCTGTGTGTTTACGGATAGTCTTTAAAAAATACTTATTCAAAGCATTGAGAGATGGTGATGTAATAGTTACAAATTAGTGCTTGTAAAACTATAAGCTATTGAAAAACAAATAATTAAAATAAATTAAACATGGCAATACATAATACATAGTAATACTATGATTTAGTCTATTTTTTCAATATTTGTCATCAAAAGGTTCTACAAAACCAACTAAATCTAAATTACTTAGTTTCCATCGTATACCGTGACCAGTTTTTACACGAACTTCGTAAACCAATTCGTGTTTATAATGAAAATAAACATTCCACCAAGTGACATTATTTAAAATTTTTTCAACTATTGTTTTCACTTTCAGTTCTCGTATTTCTGGTGTTCCTTTTATTGTTCCCCAAAAATTGTCTTGGCTTCTACCTACATGCTTTTCCCAAGCTCTGGTTGCTTTATACCATTATAAAAAAAAATATTTGGTCTAATTAGCACGGCACTATTTTTTTCGTATATTAGACCAATATTAAATTCATATTATGGCATTACCAAAAGAAGTTATCGTAAAAGAAAGTAAATCTAAACTTAAACGCTTACTCAAAAAGAGCAAACCATTGTTTCGATTAAGAATACAGATGCTACTTTCAATAAAAAATTCTGATAAAGCACACTCCAAGAATGATTTGTCAAAACTTGTTCATTGCAGTGCTACTAGCATTCAGACCTGGCGAAGTCTTTATTTGAAAGGGGGATTATCTGACCTATTATCTCATACAACCACCGCATCTCGCCCTTCTATTTTCACATCTGAAGAGCATAGCAAACTTGAGGAGAAATTACGAGACCCTAAAAATGGATTGCAAGGTTATAAAGAACTTCACAGATGGGTTACAAAGCATATAAAAACTGGTGTAAAAGAAAATTCCTTAATGGTGTATTGTCGTCAAAAATTTGGAACGAAAATAAAAGTAGTTCGTAAATCACACGTCAAAAAAGATGAAGAAGCTGTGGAGACTTTTAAAAAAAACTTTAGTTGTCACCTTGCCAAAGATTTAAAAAGTAAACCGCAGTATAAAAATTTCAATATATATTTTCAAGATGAAAGTCGTTTTGGGCTTTTTACTAAGAATGGAAAGTCACTTACTGCAAGCCAATCTGTTCATTCCAACAGGTTTTTAAATCTACCTATCTTTTTAGAGATTTTTCACCAAAAGATGGCGATAGTTTATTGATGGAAATGCCATACTGCAATGCTGATTGTTTTCAGTTGTTCTTAGATGAACTTTCAACCCAAAACCCAGATGAACTCAAAATACTAATAGAAGATAATGGGGTTTTTCATAAAGCAAAATCTCTCAAAATTCAAGATAATATTCTTTTAATATTTCAGCCACCTTATTCGCCTGAATTAAATGCAGCTGAAAATATGTGGCCAAGATATAAAAGAGAATTTACCAATAAACTTTATAAGAATTTAGACGAAGTTTCCGAGTTCATGACTAGTTTCACAAATCAATTAACTCTAGAATCTATTATGAAAACAACGGCTTTTGAATACGTTACTTATTGCATTTTTTAGACCAGTATATATATCATAATGGTATTAGTATCAAATTTTTAAAACTGATTTGTTTTAAAAATTCACCTTATAACTATCTGAATATTAGGCTATAAACCAAAAAAACAGCCAACAAAAAGTATTTTGTTGACTGTCTTATTTATTTTTTATTTAGACTTAATTTAGCTAGGCTTTACTTGATTAAAATACATTTAGAATATAATAATATTTTTACATGAACTAAAGGAAACGTTATTAATTTCAACTTTATAAACTCCTTTAGGTTCTAAAGATAAGTCAATGGTAAAAAAGTTAGAATCATATATATTTTCGTAAACAACTTGTCCTAAATAGTTGAAAACTTCAATACGACAACCTACTTCTTTTGAAACTAAATTTAAAGAGAAGATACCATTTGAAGGGTTCGGGTAAATAAAAACTTCTGCCGAAAATATATCATCTTCTAATCCTTTCTGAATAAACTCTTCACTCTGCTCTTTTTTATTATAAGATACTGTAGATCCTAGATCTCTAATTTTAGCAATAAAAGCATCATGACCACCAGCTAATGGCATATTAACCATAGGGCTAAACAAGAAATTGTTTGCCCAATAATTTCCAGAAACAAAAATCTTATCTGATGTTGGATCACCAGAAACTTGAAAAGCAACAGCTTTAGAATTACAAGTACCCTTTAAGTATGTCCAAACTAAAGTTGTACCAATATATTTTTGAATTTTTAACTCATTACAAAAATGTGTTCCACAAGTAATTAAATGATTATTAATTTGATCATAATACATTTGACCCAATTGACCCAATATTAAAGTTGAGGAAATTAAATTGCCTGCTGTATTAAAAAGTTGTAACTCTTGACCATTTTTTAAATATATTTCATCATCTGTATTACTATACTCTAATTGAATACCATTTGTGTTAGCATTTATGGAAGAATACATATTTGAATATAGTAAAACACCCCCTGTTGTATAGGATGCAATAAATAATCTATAGGTATCATTTGGATACATTGTAATTGAATTATTGCTATTAAATGTTATATTTCCAACAGGGCTTGGATGATCACTTGCAAAACCTGCCAAATATACACGATTAGTATTTTCGGCAACAACAATATCCTGAAAACCTGCGCTACCACTATTTGCTATCATATGGTCTTGCCAAATAACCATGCCTGAAGAATTAAACTTAACAATATGACCTTTAATTTTGGGGTAAACCAAGCTAGTATTAGGTCCATTTGGTGCAGTATAATCTATAATATAGGCACCATTTGCTTGTTTTACTTTGGTGTATACATTTACTGAAGTAAGTAGATATATTTCATTTGTATTCATGTCAATATCAAAAGAAGGCATATATAAATATCTATATTGTTCTATTACATTAGACCATAAAACACTACCATTACTATTACTAAACTTAGTCAATCTATAATTAATATCATTATCTAGTCCAGAAGTAGCATTTGTTGACATTAAAATAGGATTACCTAGATTATCAATTTTCATTTTTGAGTTTGTTCTACCATATAAAGGCACATCTTTTATCCATAATAAAACACCACAATTGTCATATTTCGCTAAAAAAACTCCACTTTCAACAGTAGCTCCACCTTCAAAAACAATTGAACTTTCTACTATTCCATGTGCAAATACATTTCCAGAATTATCTACAACTACCGCATCAGCTTTTTCTATTAATGATGAATTTGATCCGTAGTGTTTTGGCCAAGTACAAATTGAACAATCTACAGTTACAATCATTGTGTCTTTTCTGCTACCACAATCGTTACTTGTGATATGTACAACAGGATAGCTTCCATTGATTTGAAAGTTAAAAGAAGTTGAAGAACCTGTTGCGTCAACAGTTCCATCGTTTTGAAAATCCCACTGGTGTGTTTCTCCATTGTTTAAAGTAGTTGATTGAAAAGTAAGCTCAAAACAATTAGGCGAATTTTCAGTTGCTGTAAATGTAGCATCATATGGAGCATCTCCTCCTAAAACATTTACCACTACAGATTTTATATTATCCATAGCAGGAACATTATCAAATATAGCAAGCCCAGCGTTAGATAAACTTGGCATTACACGTCTTAATTCTAGGTTTATGTCACTGTAAATATTGGAAATTTCAAGAATAGAACCGTTTGCGTTTGTTGATATTACAGAATACGTTCCTAAAGGCGATGTATTTAATATAGTGTTAGCATTTGTTAACTGAATATTATTCGTCACATCCCACCATTGAAATTGCATATTTGCTACACTACATAATTCTATTCCAACACTTGTACTTACTCCGCAATCTACTATATATTCGTTTGGTATGTCTTGTAAGTGGTCCTCAATTAATTCAAATCGATCAAACTGATACACGGATATTTCACTTTGCGAACTATATTGCGGATTAATATAAGAATTTACAGTATTCAAATATGACTCATCTACTAATCCATAAAAAGATAATAAAGAATATTGTGCATTGTTTGGAGAGGTAAAGTTTAAAACAGTTTGTGACCAGTTTGAACTAATACTCATGTCTGTTATTAATTCTACATTCGTATTATTAAAGAATTGATTGCTTTGACTTGTTCCATTTGTAACAGTTCCAACTATTCTATTGTGCCTATATTTTAACAAGTCTGTAGTAGGTAAGTTAACATCATCAATAATATTTAAACCGACCTTGAGACCTATAGCTGGAACAATATTAGGACTTGAAGTTAAACTAAAATCAATACCATCAATTTTATGATATGATAAAATATAGTTTTTATTAGGTTGTATATTAACACTAGTAGAAGCTGCTTCACTAGTGAAGGTGTTTGTACTATTAGAAGGTGTTGCTCGTTGAGATGAAAAGAAACTTATTCTTCCACCACTAGGATTTGGCAATAAATTTGTGTTAAAAAACGCACTTGTCCCATTAGTACAACTTGTAAAATTAACATCAGGCAACCAATCTGGAGAGAAGAATAAATTTGTCCAGCCAGGAACGTTAAAATTATCTGTTGAAGAACAATTTGAAAATGGAGCACTAAATTGAAAATAAATACACTCATCAATACCACAGTTTCCGTTATCTATAACTTCTGGATTGCAAATTAAATTACAAGTATTTGTATTAACACAACCTAAGCCAGAACAAGATGTTATATGTATATTAACATAAGTATAATTTCCATAATTACCACTATTATCTAAAGGTTGGTATCTCAATTGAATGTTTCCAGGACTAGAAGGCGTATATGTAAATATTCTATTAGGAGCCGTGTTTGTAAATGTAATTGCAGAACCGTCAAGTGCTATTAAATTTGCAACTTGTAGTGGCAAACCTAATGTAGAATTATCATTAGCTAATAAATCTGATTCTAATATTTGTACAGTAACCCCTATACAATTATCTGAACTAAGCACATTGGCTAAATTATCAAAATCATCTATTCCTACCACTGAGGGTGTACATCCTGAATAACTAAGGAGATTACTTGAATTTGATGCCCCAATAACTGTAGCTGGATTACTGAATATTATAACATTTTGATGCCCAAAAGAACTTGATAAAGAGTACCCTAATTCACACAACAAACCAAACTCATCAGCATGTAATCTTTTAGGACTATTTATAGCAGCTTGAGGTGTCATAATATAGTCTGAAGTTGGAAAACTACAGTTATTTCCAAGATCTATATGACTTAAACTTGAACCAAGTGAAAAGCTATCAGGTGAATATACATTACGATTATCTTCTCCTAATCTTAATACCCCAGCATTAGGGCAACCTGTAGTTATTGTGCTTAATAATGGTGTATTAAAGTCGCCAGATTGGTCTACTAATGCAACACCAGTATTGGTATGTATCAATTGATCATAAGGAAGATATGAAATATTGTTTTTAGGCAAGCCATTTATACCAATTCCCGATGCAAAACCAAGAGCATGCATTATTTCGTGTAAAAGTACAGAATACATATCGTAGCCAAAGCCAGGAAATGTTGGATTTATTTGTGTTCTCCAAGGATGAAAGAAATTTACTCGTATCACTCCATCCCATTCATCAGCTGCATTAGAACCCGAGTTAATAGCATTCCACACACATCCATTAATGATTGTTCCAGAAGGTACATCATTATAATCATAATATGAAGATGCCGAACCAAGCATGTCACTATTGAAAAATGAAGACTTTAATTCAAATTTTACAGGTTCTATGACATCACCAGAAGGAACAGTTTCAATAATTAATTTTTCTAAATCTGCAAATATTTGTGCTACAACATTCCTTGCAGCAGTATTTGAAGAAAACCCAATGCCTGGTGCAGGTGGACTTTGACTATCGTTTGTTAAATAGACGGCAAATAAGCCCTCTGGGCTAATGTAGTTAGGAACTATAGGTTGGGGAATTACAGGGCCAAAAGATTGAAGCAAAAGCTCTCCTTTTATCTTAATTTGTTTTGACTTTTTTAAAGGAATTTTTTTGCAATTTACATTACCAAATCTATCTATAAATTCGAATTTGGGGTCATGAACAAAATTAGCTAATTCATTTAAAACAAAATGCTCAGTCAAAGTGCAAGACTCTGGACTATCTAACACGCCACAATAGCCCGACAAGGAAGGCGAAGGGGTGAGTATAGGAAAAAAATAAGATAACTTTTGAGCATGCCCAAATTGTATACTTAAAATAAATACTAGAAATAGAATAAAGTGTGTTTTTCTTGATTTTATAATTGTTTTTAACATAGTTTTTTTTACCAAATGTAACTTAAAATTTAAAAAAATACAAATTGGTTCTTGTTATCAATCCTTATTGTAATATAAAAAAACTTCAAATTATCTTGAACTTTCGGAACAATATTATAAAAAATTTTCACTACGCAAAAATACTGCGTACCACCTCCGATATATTTGCATTATCAATTAACGAAGAAGGATAATTGAGTAGAAACACTTTGCTCCTTCAAAAACAAAAAATTATGAAACAGGTAGTATCAACAGAAAGATTACCGATAAAAATGTGGTTGAACGATTTAGAGCCTGGCGCTTTAGCACAAGCCAAAAACTTAGCAAATTTGCCTTTTGCGTTTAAACATATTCCTTTAATGCCAGATTCGCACCAAGGTTATGGAATGCCAATAGGAAGTATTTTGGCTACTAAAGGTGTTGTAATTCCAAACGCTGTAGGTGTAGATATTGGATGTGGTATGTGTGTTCAAAAAACAAGTTTAAAATCTATAGATAAAGACAATTTAAAGCAAGTGTTGGGCGAAGCCAGAAAATTAATTCCATTAGGATTTAACTGGCATGATGAAGCACAAGACGAAGCCTTTATGCCTGATATGGATTTTGAAAATTTATTAATTGTAAATAGAGGAATTCATAAAGCCAGAAAACAAATAGGTTCTTTGGGTGGTGGAAATCATTTCATAGAAATTCAACAAGGTTCTGATGGTTTTATTTGGGTGATGATACATTCTGGTTCTAGAAATTTAGGGCATTCTGTAGCAACGCATTACAACAAATTAGCGACCAAAATGAATGAAAAATGGCATTCTGTTGTAACTAAAAAAATGGAATTAGCATTTTTTCCTATTGAAACCGATGAAGCAAAAAACTACATCAAAGAAATGAAATACTGTGTGGAGTTTGCTTTAAAGAATAGAACTTTAATGATGAAAAGAATGATGCAAGCTCTAGAAACGGTTTGTGGTGCTTTTGAAACAGACGAAATGATTAATGAATCGCACAATTTTGCGGCTTGGGAAAATCATTTTGGAGAAAATGTATTGGTTCATAGAAAAGGCGCAACAAGAGCTTTTGATGGAGAATTGGGAATGATTCCTGGTTCTCAGGGAACAAAATCTTACATTGTAAAAGGTAAAGGAAACCCAGAAAGTTTTAATTCTTGTTCGCATGGTGCAGGTAGAAAAATGGGTAGAAAACAAGCCATTAGAGAATTAGATTTAGAAGCAGAAATTGCATTATTGGACGAGCAAGATATTGTTCACGCCATTAGAAACAAGTCAGATTTAGACGAAGCTACAAGTGCGTATAAAGACATTGATATTGTAATGGAAAACCAAAAAGATTTAGCAGAAATAGTTGTTGAGTTAAAGCCTTTAGCGGTTTTGAAAGGATAAATCTATTTACGATTTGATGATTTACGTATTGTTGTAGAGCTCCGTCATTGCGAAAATTCCAGAGAATTTGAAGCAATCTTTTAGTTTGAACAAAAAAATTAGGTTTTAAAACTAACAGATTACTTCAAAAGCAGAAAAAGCTTTTTCGTAATGACGGTTTTTAATGAAATGAGTTGTGAAGTTAAACCAGCGTTTTTGGTTTGTTTGTTGAAGTTCAGGCTAGTAATTCTGATGGTCTGGTTTATTAAAAGAATGTTATGAAAATAAAGTTTATAAATATTGTTATTGGTTTTTTCTTTTTAATTCCAATTGGAATTCTAATGTTATTACTATTACCTTTTTTAATTTTTCTTTTTCCTCTTTATTTAAATGAAAGAAAAATAATAGTAAATAAATCACAAAAAAAATTTCACATACTTGAAGGTTCTAGAGTTTTTGTTTATAATGAAAATAAAAAACCATTGAGTTTCATAGAAAAAGAAGTTTTAAGAAAATTGCCTAAAAATATAAAGGTTTTGAAAGTTAAAAACGGTGAAATAATTAATAGTAAAGATGTTGAATATTATTCTAGTTTATTTTTTGAAATTAAAAATTGCTCTATATTTCCAATAATGATTAAAATTAAAAATGGAGAAGTCAAAAGAGTTTCTATGAATAATGAATTATTTAGATGGAAAAACCAGAGTAAAAACCCTGGTCCGTTCTTTATAAAATTGTGTACATTTTTTGAACTAAAAAACTAAATAATGAGAAATAAAATAATAAAAGCTCTAAAAAATTTAGAGCAAGAAAAAAATATACGAATACTCTATGCTTGCGAAACAGGTTCTAGAGCTTGGGGATTTGCATCAGAAGATAGTGATTTTGATGTTCGTTTTATCTATGTACATAATATAGATTGGTATTTAAGCTTAGACGAAAAGCCTGATACGATATCTATAATGCTTGAAGATAGAGAACTTGATTTAGTAGGTTGGGAATTGAGAAAAACTTTGCGTTTAATGAAAAAATCAAATGCGAGTGTATTTGAGAAATTAGATTCACCCGAAGTTTATATAAAAGATGATGATTTTCTAAAAGTAATCAATTCATATAAAAATGAAGTCTTTTCGCCAATAGCAGTAATGTATCACTATTTATCGATGTGTAAAAATGTGTTCTCTAAAGTAGAAAATGAAGAAAAATATAGTTTAAAAATGCTTTTTTATTCATTAAGAACTGCTTTGGCAAGTAAATGGGTTTTAGACAAAAAATCAATACCGCCAATAGTTTTTAATACTTTGGTAAAAGAACTTGATTTTGATTTAAAACTTAAAGAAAGAATAACTTTACTTTTAGTGTTAAAAAGTTCAGTAGACGAAAAATACCTACACGATGATGAAGAAGAGTTAATAGCTTTTATAAGAGAAACTGTAGATTTATGTAATCTTAAAGCTAAAGATTTGAGTGCGGCTAAAAACAAAAATGTTAATTTAGATTTTATTTTAAAGTCAGCAATATTTGATTCTGAGTATAAAGAATAATTAAAGGAGTATAGTTTTTTAATCTGTTAAAACACACCCCAAGCCCTCTCAAGACGGGAATTTGCAGAACCTTTTTGCTTACGCATTAATATTAGAATTATAAACAAATACAATGAAAATAAATATCAATTTTTTAAAAGAAAACAACTTAATACTTTTTGAATGTATTAGCGGAAGCACTGCTTATGGTTTAAATACTGCAAGTTCAGATATTGACATTAAAGGTGTTTTTTATTTGCCCAAAGAGCAGTTTTTTGGCTTGAATTATATTCCACAAGTTAGTGATGAGAAAAACGATGTGGTTTATTACGAAATAGGTCGCTTTATAGAATTGCTTTCTGTAAGTAATCCTAATATTTTGGAAATGATGTTTACCGATGAGCAGTTTATAAAAATAAATTGCCCACTTTTTCAAAAGATAAAAAAAGATTTTCTTTTGTCTATAGCCTGCAAAAACACTTTTGCAGGCTATGCTTTTTCACAAATAAAAAAGGCAAAAGGTTTAAACAAAAAAATAGTAAACCCAATAGATAAAAAACGAAAAACGGTTTTAGATTTTTGCTATGTCAGTGAGTTTGGAAAGTCTATTCCTATACACAAGTATTTAGAAGCAAACAAACTAAAACAAGAAAATTGTGGTTTAGTAAAATTGAATCATATGAAAGATGTTTTTGCTTTGTACCATAGTTTAGTTATAAATTATAGTGGAATTATAAGTTCAGAAAAAGCCAATGACATTTCTTTGAGTTCTGTAGAAAAAGGAGAAAAAGCCTTAGCTACATTTTATTTTAACAAAGATGGTTATTCGCAGTATTGTAAAGAATACAAGCAATATTGGGATTGGGTTGCAAAGCGAAATGAAGCCAGATATGAGAATACAGTTTCTAATGAAGCCAACTACGATGCTAAAAATATGATGCACACATTTAGACTTTTAAATATGGCAGAAGAAATAGCTACAGAAAGCACGTTAAATGTATTTAGAAAAGATAGAGAATTTTTACTTTCTATAAAAAATGGCGAAAGAACTTATGATGAATTGGTTCAGCTTGCAGAAAAGAAATTGAAAAAAGTACAGCTAGCTTTTGATAATTCTGACCTAAATAAAGAACCAAATATAAAGGCTTTAGAAAATATTCTGATAGAAATAAGAACTGAATTGTATAAATAAATTTACTTATCAGGAAATTTTGCCTTTACCATATCCCAGGCAATATCCGCTTCATAACCTTTTATACGTAGCGAATCAACAATTTTTTTTCTAAACACAAAGAGTTGTTTATCTTTAAGTAAAGCTGCTTTTTTTTCAATGAGTTTATTAATTGTTTGTTCGTATTCTTTATCATTTATTTTATTCATTGCAAAGTTGATGTCTGCACTAGATATTTTCTTTTCTCTAAGTCCTTGTCGTATTTTTATTTTACCCCATTTGTTGTTAGAAAATTTTCCAGTTGCATAAAACCTTGCAAAACGTCTGTTGTTTAAAAACTTGTCTTTTTTAAGTAATTCTATCAGTTTAAAAGATAATTGTTCAGCAACTTCAAGTTCTTTCAGTTTATTCCAAACTTCAGATTCTGCACGCTCTCTATAAGCACAATATTTTCCAAGTTGTCTATAAATTATCTTTTCTTGGTCGCTTGTAAGTGTTTCAATCTGTTTTGCCATAGCCGATTTATTGTTTTAAAAACGTACTTTTGCGCCGCTAAAACAAATCAAAGATATGAAAAATAAAAAGGCAATAATGTATCTATTAATTGCAAACGCAGTTTCTGGTGTTTCGCAGGGAATTAGCCTTATTTCTATCACTTGGTTTGTGAGTAATACACTTGGTAAACCTGCATTTTTTGGAACAATGTTTCTGGCTGCAACTTTGTTTTCTATTCCTTGGGGAACTTATGCTGGAACTTTGGTAGACAAGCACGACAGAAAAAAAATCATGCTTTTTATACAAAGTTTTGGATTGATTTTAGTTTTAGGAACAGCCTTGGCTGGTTTTTATTTAGGAAGAGATGCACTTTGGATGGCAATGATTGTATATTTTAGTACCGTTGTGGCTTACAATATTCATTACCCAAATTTGTATGCCTTTGCACAAGAAATTACCGAAAAAGAAAACTATTCTAAAATTACTTCTTGGATAGAAATTCAAGGGCAAACCTCATTTGCAATAGCTGGTGCTTTGGGAGCTATTTTGTTGGAAGGAAAAATTATGAATTTCGACTTTGGTAAATGGTCGCTTCACGAAATATTTTTGCTAGATGCAGCTACTTATTTAGTAGCACTTTTATTCTTATTTTTAATAAAGTATGAGTCACTTGCAGAAAGAGACAAAAGCAAAGCAAATATTTTTAATAGGCTCAAAGATGGATTTGTATATCTGACTTCAAGCCCTAAAATCTTGCTTTTTGGTGTAATAACAGGTGTTATTTTTGCTGGTTCGTTAGTTACAGGAATGTATTCTTTACCTATTTTAATCAAGACTTTTATTGGAGGAACAGAAAAAGTTTATGGTTTTACAGAAGGCGCATTTGCCCTTGGTGCATTAATGAGCGGAATATTTATTTTCTCGGTGTTTTCTAAAAAGAACTTAGTTTTAGGATTGTTAATGCTTCATATTACTGCTACAGTATGTTTTTTCTTTATGGGAATAAATCAAAACGTAATTTTACTTTATATTATATATTGCATTGTAGGTTTTACCAATGCAGGAACAAGAATTTTAAGAGTAACATACCTTTTTAACGTTATTCCAAATAAATTTATAGGAAGAGCAAACAGTATTTTTAGTGTAATAAATGCAAGTTTGCGTGTAATTTTAATCTCTATTTTTTCATCAGCATTTTTTATAGAAGACGATAATATAAGATACGCCATGTTTATATTGAGCGCACTTGTATTTATTGGTGTTTTAGTTTTGAGTTTTAATTTTAATATTTTTAGAAAACTAAACCAATCTGCACATTAATGATAAAGGCAAAAACACACGAATTTTTTATGCAAAAAGCCTTGGACTTAGCAAAACAAGCTTATGAAGAAGGCGAAATTCCTATAGGCTGCGTAATAGTTTCTGGTGAAAGAATAATAGGAAAAGGCTATAATCAAGTAGAAAAACTAGGCGATGCAACAGCACATGCAGAAATGATAGCCATTACGGCAGCATCAGATTTTTTGAATAGTAAATACTTAAAAAACTGTACACTTTATGTAACTATAGAGCCTTGTGTAATGTGTGGTGGTGCTTTGAAATGGTCACAAATAAACAAAATAGTCTACGGTGCGCCAGAAGAGAATTTTGGTTTTTGGTCTAAAGAAGTTTCAGGTATTCCTAAAAAAGTAGAAATACTTGGAGGTATAATGGAAGAAGAATGTTCAGCATTGATTTTAAATTTTTTTAAGGAAAGGCGTGAAGCTTAAACAAGTTTATTTTGTATCTTTGTATAAATCAATTTTTTAAAACTTTAAAAACATAAAACATGGCTTTTGAATTACCAAAATTACCTTATGCTTATGATGCATTAGAACCACATATAGACGCTAGAACGATGGAAATCCATCACTCTAAGCACCACAATGGATATACTACAAAATTAAATGCTGCCATAGAAGGCGATGAGCATATGGCTTCTCAATCTATTGAGCATTTATTAGAAAAACATAGCGACAATACTGCAGTTAGAAATAATGGTGGCGGATTTTATAACCACAGATTATTTTGGGAAACAATGAGTCCAAATGGTGGCGGAAATCCTACTGGAGCTTTAGCTTCTGCTATTGATAGTGCATTTGGATCTTTTGATGCTTTTAAAGACGAATTTTCTAAAGCTGCGGCTACAAGATTTGGTTCTGGTTGGGCTTGGCTTTGTGTAAAAGACGGAAAGTTAGAAGTTTGTTCTTCTGCAAACCAAGATAATCCTTTAATGCCGGGTGTTGGTTGTGGAGGTTTCCCAATTTTAGGATTAGACGTTTGGGAGCACGCATACTATTTAAACTACCAAAACAGAAGACCAGATTACATAAACGCATTTTTTAATGTAGTAAACTGGGATAAAGTTTCTGAGTTATTTGAAGCAAATAAATAAGACTTTTAATTAGAAAAATTAAAAAGCCCTTACAAAAATTGTTTTGTAAGGGCTTTTATTATTTACATTTCTACCCAATTCCAATCATCAATTTCCCAATCTACGATTACGGCATAGTTTTGAAAAACAAATCGTTTATATCTCGTTTTATTTGCCTTAACTGTTAATGATGTTTCTGCTATTGATTTTATTTCTTTAAAGCCTTTTTGTATAGCAGTTAAATTTTTTAAATCAACTATAATGTCTTTATCTCTATTGTTTTTTGCTTTAAAAGAAACGCCATCATCATCTATTTTGTAGTAAAGCAATATATCGTCTTTTTGTTCATAAAAAGAATATCCAGCATATTCAGATATATCTATTGCAAAATTTATTGCTCCAATAAATATTGGTATTAGAATAAATAATAGATGTTTAGCACTCATTTTTTTAAAAGGTTTTCTGCTATTAAAAAAATACTTATTCCACTATCAAATCTATGTAAACATGAACTTCAGAAAAATCTTTTATTAATTGAATTTCTTTGTCTTCACTTGTCCAAAAAAGTATAGAACTGATTCCATTTTCACTTTCTAGGTATTTGTTTCCAAATTTATCTAAAAAAGTATCCATAAGGTCATTAAATAAAACTTGTGCTTGTTCAGAATCATTATTATCTGCAGAATCATAAACCTCTGTATCTAAACCAATTTGAGTTAGTTTATCGTCTTCAAAAATAAATGTATAATCTGAAATAGTATAAGTATTAGAAAGTTTGTATTGCAAAAAATCATCTGCTTCTTCACTCAAGTTTTCATCATCATAAAGTGCTTTTACTTCTTTTAAAGTCATTCCAATTTTTGCTCCATTAAAATCACCTGCTTCATTAGAAATAATTTCTTTATAAACTTCAGATTTTAAATTATCTACTGCCGCAGTAGTCGTTTTTTGGCTAGTTTTTTCAGAATCACCACAAGCAGTTAGCAGCAATATTGTAAGTGGTAGTATAAAAAGTAAGTTTTTCATAAATTCAATTTTAATTATTAAGCTTTCCAGCCTTGTGCTATTAGTTTGTATTCTTTATTTGAAGAGGTTACAATTACGCTATCATCTTCAACTGCTGTTATTTTACCAATTATAGAAACATCTATATCAGACATTTCTATCATTCCTTCATCTTTTGGGTTTATAGTAAATAGCAATTCGTAGTCTTCGCCACCGTTTAGTGCACAAGTCATTGGGTCTAAGTTAAATTCTATGGCTTGGTCAAAAACTTCTTTGCTTATTGGTAAGTTGGCATCATAAATTCTACAACCTACATTAGATTGCTTGGTTATATGCATCATATCTGAAGATAATCCGTCAGACAAATCTATCATAGCCGTAGGTACAATATTGTTTTCATGAAAAAATTGAATGGTCTTTTTTCTTGCCTCTGGCTTTAGCTGTCTGCTTACTATATATTGGTGTTTGCTTAAATCTGGTTGAATATTTGGGTTTTCTAAATGAATTTGTTTTTCTCTATTTAAAACCTGAAAACCAAGATATGCGCCACCTAAATCTCCTGTTACACAAATTACGTCACCAACTTTTGCACCATTTCTGTACGCAAGTTGCTCTTTTTTAGCACTACCAATAGCCGTTACACTAATTATTAAACCTTTGGTAGAAGAAGTAGTATCGCCACCTACTAAATCTATTTTATAGTTTTCGCAAGCCAATTCTATTCCTTGGTAAAGTTCTTCTAGTGCTTCTACCGAAAACCTATTTGAAACGGCTATAGAAATTGTAATTTGTTCTGGAATAGCATTCATGGCATATATATCTGAAATATTGGCTATAACCAATTTGTATCCTAAATGCTTTAATGGAAAATAAGATAAATCGAAGTGAACGCCTTCTATAAACAAATCTGTAGAAACAACAGTTTCTTTATCTGCATTAGAAATTACGGCAGCATCGTCTCCAATTGCTTTTTTTGTACTTTGGTTATTGGCTTTGAAATGCTTGGTAAGTTTTTCTATTAAAGCAAATTCTCCTAAGCTATTTAACTCTGTTCTTTTTATATTTTCCGACATGGCGCAAAGTTATACTATTTTATTTTTTTGAATGAAATTGCCTGGCCTAAAAAAAGATTAAAATTTAGGTATAAAGGCAAATTTTACTGCAAATTTCTGAACATTTTTCCCTTCAAAAATTTTATCTCTCTGTGTCAATCTCCAAACAAAATCTACTCTAAATGCCTTTAAAATGTTTTCTATACCAAAGCCAAGCTCTACATATACTTTTTCTTTTTCATTAAAAGTACTCATTAAAGAATTTGGCATAGCAATAATTTCTCTATTTTTTTGTCTTATATCGCCAGCCAATATTTTAAAAATAACGATACTTCTAAGTTGTAACAATTTTATTAGTGGTATTGCATTCAATATTTTTCCATCAAAATGATGATCTATCCAAACGGCAGCAAAGCGATCGCTGGCATATTCAAACTCGCCAAGATTGTTATATGCTACACTACTATAATAAAAATTATTGTTTCCTTGGTGCATAAAAAGTAATGGATATGGTGTTTCGCCTATTAAATATCCTGCTCTTAGCTGGTATTTAGTAAAGCCTAGTTTATGCGCCCACCTATGTTTAAGCCTTATTCTAAATTTATGAAAAGTATGGTCGCCACCTAGTGCATCTTCTATACCAAGTTTATATTCTACTGCTAGTTCTGGTTTTCTAGAGCCTGCTCCTGTTCTATAATAATCACTTATAAAAAAATTCTTACCAAATTCTAAACGTGCTACTAATCCTATTTCAGTAGTTGAAAACTGAGGAATAGATTTAATATTTCCATTTGGTTTTTGCCTATTAAATTCAAATACATTTTTTATAGGAAAAAATGTTTTTCTAGATCCACTTAATTCTGTAGTAAAACCATTAATCCATTCTTTTTCATAATGAACTCTATACTCTTCAATACGCATTATTTTTTCTAGCGGACCTCTTCTAAACAATGCCAAAAATAAATTGTCGTGATTAAATTTCTGCTCAGAATTTTCTGCTCCTAAAAAGGTAAAATCATTAAAATACGAAAAACTTAATGTGTGCCAATGGTGGTTTTTTCTTGGAAGCATTATCCGTAAGCCCACAAAGGCTTTCCATTGCTTATCTTTAAAGCCATAAGCAGCAGAAGTAGTTAATTCAAAATCTTTTGATAAAAACCTATTTGTTCTTGCACCAAATTTCAATCGAATTCCTTCTGCACTATTCCAACTTAAAAACTTGTATAGCTGACCTACCTCTATTGGAAATGTTTTTTTCCCAAACCTTACATATCCAGTAGTTGCAAAGTATATCGTTTTTACTAGGTCTCGGTATATTCTTTGTTTTTTTATACTATCTACTACAAAAAAGATGTTTTCTTCAACTTCTGTAAGCGGTGCTATTCGGTTTTTTTCCCACCAATCCATAGACCTAGTTCCCATACTATCTTTTTTAATTAAGGCCTCTCCTTCAAAATTTATTGGATTGTATTCTTTATTTAAATCTATATCGTTTCTTCTTATTCGTTTTTTTATAAGTATGCTTCTTCCTTTTTTAGATTTTAAAATATTTGCAGCTATATGCATTTCTTCTTCCATCAAAAACCAGTTTTTATCATCTGGTTTTTCAAAAGATTGTTTTACATAAAACTCATTTATAAAATTCAAGTTTGCCTTTGTTGGAATTCTAAATTCCATTTCTGTGATAGCATAATTTTCAGATTCTATCCAAGCATATCCATTAAAAGATATTGAATGTTTATTTATAGGAGAAAAATCTAAACGATAAAGCATTACGCCTTCATCATTTACTACACTATCTGACAAAAAATATCTATACGTTAATAAACCCGCAGGATTAAATGGACTATTAAAAGGTTTTCCGCCTGCTTCAATTACATTATCATACATATCTATTCGTTGCAGATAATCATCTAAAATTAAAGTTGCGCTAGCATTTTCTAGCCCTGTTGCCATAGTTGCGTGAACAATTTTTTTGTTTTTTAGTGGATTTTTGTTGTAATAATATTCGGTAATATCTTCTTGAAGCAAGGCAGGCAAAATCAAATTGCCAGACGCTGTTGTATCTACATAGTCAAATGCTACGGCAAATGGCTTCATATAAAACTGATGTTGAAGTTTTGGTTTAAATTTATATAAACTAACCTCTATTTTAGAATGTTCTTTAAAATGATAAGAATCAAGATTTTTGGGTCTATTTTCTTCTTTATTCTTTACCACTTTTCTAAATAATGCAATTGCCGGAGTGTCTTTTGGTATTTTTCTAATTCTTTTTGCTACAATTACAGTTTCATCTATTTGTATATCGCTAGGATACATAGTAATTTGCAAATCGTCTGTATTTTTGGCATCTACTTTATACTTTAATGTTTCATAACCAATAAAAGAAAAAGTTAAACTCTTAATTTTTTTATCTGTTTTAATTATAAATTCGCCATCAAAGTTAGAAGTTGTTCCTTCGCCACTAGGCAGTGCCATAACGTTTACAAATGGAATAGGATCTGTACCGTTTTTTTCTAAAATTTTACCTTTTATTGTTACTTGTGCTTGCGTGCTTAATGCAAAAAACATAACAAAAAACAGATAGAAAAGATTTTTTATAAACATAAGTTTTCAAAAATACAAAAGTGATTGTTATTTATAATCAGTTTTGACTAAATAATATTTAAGAATGATTGTTTTTTTTATTATTTATTTTTTTGGCTTAATATCCTTTTTTACATAATTAAGAATATATACACCCAAAAGAATTAAAACCAAACCTGAAATATGGAAAAAACCAATATTTTCTTTATCGAAAAAACCCCAAAATAATACTACAATTGGCATTAAAAAAGTTACAGAAGAAGCATAAATTGCAGAGGTTTTCTTTATTAAAAAATTAAAAATAACCAATGCAAATGCAGTTCCTACAATACCTAAAATAGACACAAAGCCCAGCGACAAATATGCTTCTGGTTTGGTATGCATTACTTCTAAAAAATTAGAATTAAACAACACAGCCAAAGCAAAAGGCAAAAGAATAAAAAATGTGCTTGCCGTTAAGCTTACAGAATTTATATGACTAAGCTTAGATTTTAGCACATTGGTACTTAGTCCATAAAACATAGGTGCTAAAACGGCAATTAAGGCAAATTTATTAAAACTTAAACTTTCGCCAGAAGAACCATATAAAATAAGTAAAAGTGCTCCAGAAAAAGAAAGTAGCAAACCAAAGCCTTGAAACAATTTAATTTTTGTTTTAAATAATAAAACACCAAATAATACAGTAAAAACTGGTGTAAGAGAATTTATAATACCAGCAACGCTACCTTCTATATGTTGAATAGCATACGGATATATAAAAGTAGGCAAGCCACTACCTAAAAATGCAATAATAAGAATATAAGGTATATCTTCTTTTTTTACTTTTCTAACAAAAGGTAATAAAACCAAGGCAGAAAAAATAATTCGTAAGGCAGCTACTTGTATTGCCGAAAAAGATACGAGACCTCTTTCCATAAGAATATAGGAGCTTCCCCAAATTAATGCAAGAAAAATTAAAGTTAAGAGGTTTTTAGTTGCTTGAGAAATCACTTAGTCTTTTGCATTTAAATTGTGCCAAATAGTATCTTTAAGTCCATCTAAATTCTTAAAAGCCGCAGAAGAAAAATATACCACTTCTATAGCTTCTTTTAGCTTAGATTCTATATCTTTTTTAAGCATTTCAAATAGTTCATCATCTAATAAATCTATTTTAGAAATAGCTAAAATTCTAGATTTTACCAGAAGTTCTGGATTAAATTTTTTCAATTCGCTTTTTAAAATTTCATATTCTGCTACTATATTTTTAGTATCTGAAGGTACAATAAAAAGTAAGCAAGAGTTTCTTTCTATATGCCTCAGAAATCTTAATCCCAAACCTTTTCCTTGCGAAGCTCCTTCTATAATACCAGGAATATCTGCCATTATAAAAGACTGATGTTCTCTATAGGCAACAATTCCTAAATTTGGCTTTAATGTAGTAAATTCGTAGTTGGCAATTTTTGGTTCTGCGGCTGTTATTGTTTTTAAAAGTGTCGATTTTCCTGCATTTGGAAAACCTACCAAACCTACGTCTGCCAATACTTTTAGTTCTAAAACTACCCAACCTTCTATTCCTGCTTCTCCTGGTTGAGAGTATGTAGGTGCTTGCCTTACCGAGTTTACAAAGTTTACATTTCCTAGGCCGCCTCTTCCACCTTTTTTTACAATATAAGACTGTCCGTCTTCTACAATTTCAGTAAGTACTATTCCTGTTTCATCGTCTCTTACTATAGTTCCCAAAGGTACTTCTATAATTTCATCGGCTCCATCTGCTCCAGTAGATCTACTTTTACTACCGCCCATTCCATGTTCGGCTTTTATGTGTTTTTTATACTTTAAATGCAATAAAGTCCAAAGGTGCTTGTTTCCTTTTAAAATAACGTGTCCACCTCTTCCGCCATTGCCACCATCTGGGCCACCTTTTGGTATATATTTTTCACGCCTAAAGTGCGAAGAACCTTTACCTCCATTACCCGATTTGCAATGAATTTTAACGTGATCTATAAAGTTTTGCTTTGCCATGAATATTATGTAATAAAGTGAAGATGCAAAAATACACATCTATAAAGCAAAAAAATGGCTTAAAGCTTTATTTGTTCCAATTTTGCTTAAATACTTTTATGTGTTTTTCTACTCTTGGAACACTTTTTATAGTCCAATCTAAAAAAAGTTCCTCTTTTTCTTTGGTAGAAAGTTGCCAATTTATATGATTTGAATTGCGTAACTTATCGGTTAAATATTGCATAATTATTGCCGCAGATACAGAAATATTTAAACTTTCGGTAAAGCCCTGCATAGGTATTTTTAAAAAAGCATCTGCATTTTGTTTGGTTTTTTCAGAAATTCCTTTTTTTTCTGCCCCAAAGAAAAAAACAGATTTTTTAGAAATATCAAAGTCTTTAAGATCAAAATCGCCTTCATGCGGCGAAGTAGCTACTATTTGATAGCCTTTTGCTTTTATAGTTTCAAAAGCCTTGTCAAAATCATTGAAAGATGTTCTATTTATCCATTTTATTGCTCCTTTGCTTACGCCTCTTGAAGGTTCAAAGTCGTTTATGGTTTCAATAGTATAAATATCTTGTATGCCAAAACAGTCTGCCGACCTTATTACAGCATTGGCATTGTGCGGTTGAAAAATATCTTCAAGTGCTATTGCAAAATGTCTGGTTCTTTTTTCTAAAACTTCATGAAACAATTGCGCTCTTTTATCAGAAATAAATTGCGATAAATATTTTAAAAGTGCTTCATTAAATTCCATAACTCTGCAAAGGTAATCAAATATGTATTTTTAAATTTTAAGCAGATTTTTTTTCTTTACTAAAAAATGAGCAGTACATTTAAGCCATAAATTATTTATGATGAAAAATTATATTTTACCAAGTTTACTTGTTTTTGTTTTTGTAATGAGTTCTTGTGGCTTTGATGCTACAAAATACTACACGCCTGCACTAGTCAATGCAGAAAAAGCGAATGTTGCTTTAGAGCAACTAGTAGCTGGAAGAACGGCTTATATAGAAAACTGCAAAGACTGCCATAGACTTTTTAAACCAAGTAAAAATACAGCAGAAAAATGGAATAAAGAAGTGAACAGAATGCAAGAAAGAGCAAAAATTTCTAATGAGCAAAAAGCAAATATTATAAGCTACCTTAGTTCAGAAATTAGTCAGTAATTTGTTTTTTTAATGTAAATACATAATAAGAAAATATAAATTCTTTCTTTTTTAGTTTTATTGCTTCTATTTTAAAGCCAGCAGCTTCTATTTTGGCTTTGTACTCTGCCAAAGTATATTGGTGCGGGTGTAATATATCAAAAGGCAAGGTATACAAAATCCACTTTAGAAACTTATAGTTGTGTGCATCTGTAGACAAAATTAAGTTTCCATCGTTTTCCAAAATTTTGAATAGTTTTTTTAAGTTTTTGTCTAGGTTTATAAAGTGATTTATAGCATTTATACAAAAAATAGTATTGAAAGAGTGTTTTGGTTTATAGTCTTCAAAACTCACATTTTCAAAATTTACATTTGGGTACTTTTTGGGTTTAAATATTTCTAAACCTTGGTAGTTTTTTAAAAGAGGATCTACAGCTTTCCATTTTGAATTTGTATTTTCAGAAAGTATAAATATACCTGCTGGTCCGCAGCCAATATCTGCACATTGCTTACCAATAGCTGTAATAGGAAATTTTATTTCTTGTAGAAAAGAAACCCAATAAGCTTTCTTCCATTTTAGGTACTTATTGGGTTCTTTATTTTTAAGGTAGTTGTTCCACCACCACTTTTCAAAAAACTGAGCTATAGCCCATCTTGTTTTTTTCATTATTGCTTTAAGTTTACATAAGTGATTTTAGTTAACCATTTATTTGGGTTTGGCTCAGAAGCAGGATCTGTTACATATTCTTCAATGGCTACATATTCTCCTTCTAGTTTGTTATCTATTAAATAATTGTTTAAAGTGGTGTGAGCTGGTTCCATATCGGCATAGCTTCCATAATAATCTATGTAAATACATTTACTTTCGGCTATTTCTATAAGTTCAAAACCATCATTAATATCTGTAGGTTTTTCTTCAAGTGGCATAGCAACTGCCATGTCTGTTGTGCCATTGTCTACATCCCAAACATAATAAAGTGCAGATGGCATTCCGTTTCCAAACTTAGCTTTCTGACTAGCAATTTTTCCATAGTTTTCAGCAAAAAACTCGCCTGTTACTTTATTCATTTCTAATCCATTGTGTTTTGTAGCTAAATACATTTTAGGAGCAAAAATATCTGTTTTTACTTCAAAAACAGGTGCTTTTGGTTTGCTTTCTATTACTTTTTTAAGATTTTCTATCATTAGTGTCCGATAAAAAAGCCTCAAAAGCTGAGGCTTTTTGGTAATATAGCTGAATTAATTCTTCACCAAAAATTCAACTATGAGCAAAAGTACAACTTTTTTCGGACAGCCGATATTTAGTCAAATGATAAATTTACTAGATAAGAACAAAGTAAACGCACGTGCTTCATCACACAAATCCGATCATTATTGCAAGCGTTTTTCTACATTTCAACACCTTATTTCTATGATTTATGGTGTAACTTCAGGTTGCAATTCATTACGTGAACTCTGTGGTGGCATAGTAAGTTATGGCGATAAGATATCACATTGGAAGTTTGATTACTCGCTAAAACGAAGCACCATATCTGACGCCAATAAAAGAAGAGACTGTATTGTCTTTGAACATATTTATGACGACTTAGTTACCGAGTTTCTACCTAGTTTAGCGGACAGCCAAAAGCAGCTAGTTATAGATAAAAAAGTATATGCTATAGATTCTACTACAATAGCTCTTTTTCAGCCGATTTTTGAATGCGTAGGACGAAATTCTCATAATGGAAAAAGAAAAGGAGGTATAAAAAGTCATCAAAAACTAGATATGCAAGTAGGAATACTAGTGAAAGTATACCATAGTAATGCTCGTGAACACGATTCTTTATTTATAAAAAAAAAGAAGGTGTAATGAACAAAGGAGATGTTGCTCTCTTTGATAAAGCGTACCATAACTATGCGCTCTTTGACCAATGGAATAAAGATGAAATTTACTTTGTTACCCGCTTAAAAAATAATGCTAAAGAAACACTTTTAGAAGAATTTGATTTGACAGAAGCAACGCCAGATAATATTTTAAGAGATGCTAAAATTGCACTTAAATACAAGGACGCCAATGGAAAGGAAAATCAAGTTGAATTGCGCTTGGTAAGCTTTTATCACGAAGAAAAAAAAACAAGGCGTACTACTTTCTTACCAAGCTTTTTGATTTAACAGCAGAACAAATAGCATTGCTTTATAAAAAACGATGGGAAATAGAGTTACTCTTCAAAAAAATAAAACAAAACTTTCCATTGCAGTATTTTTATGGAGATAATAAGAATGCTATACAAATACAAATTTGGTGTACACATATTTTTTTACTACTTATTAGTTTAATGAAAAAGAGGCTAACAAAACCTTGGAGTTTTTCTAATTTGGTTAGTTTGCTACAAAAACATCTGTTTAGTTATGTCAATTACGAAGAAACACCAAATATGCCTGCTGGCTATGCTGGTATGATATTACTAAGTTTTGTTTCTCCTCTATGGTTTTTTGTTATGAATAAAAAACTAGAACAATTAGAAAACTCAATCAATGAAGATTTTTCTATGGATAGTTTTTAGATAAATTTAAGCACTAAAAACACTTAGAAAGACTAAAATTTTAAGGTAAATTTTGAAATTAATATGAATTGTTGTCACATTAAATTATTCGCTCATTAAAAAATTTAATCTCTTCTGCCTAATGCTAAAGAAATGTAGTATAGCAAAGTTGCAAGTGAAGACAATGCCGCTACTACATAAGTCATAGCTGCTGCTCCAAGAGCATCAGAAACACCTGCATGTTCTTGTGAAGTTGTTAAATTACTATCGTTTAACCAAGCTTTTGCTCTATTTGTAGCATCAAATTCTACTGGAAGTGTCACAAAAGAAAAAAGTGTTGTTGTTGCAAACATTCCAATACCAATCCATAATAATGCTGGGAAAGATGAAAACACAAAAAAACCAATTAAAATAACCCACTGCATATACTTTGATGAAATACTGATAATTGGAACTAATTTGCTTCGCATACCTAAAAAAGCATAAGACTTTGCGTGTTGAATAGCATGCCCGCATTCGTGCGCTGCAACTGCTGCTGCCATTACACTTCTTCCAGAATACACTTCTGGACTTAGGTTTACGGTCTTGTCCATTGGGTTGTAATGGTCTGTAAGTCTTCCTTGTACAGAAAGTATATCTACATCTTGAACACCGCTTTCTCTAAGCATTTTTTCTGCTACTTCTTTTCCAGACATTCCGCTTCTAAGTGGTATTTGGGTGTATTTCTCAAATTTTCTTTTCAAATTCCATTGTACCAGCCAGCTTACCAGCATAATACTACCAATCATTATCCAATATGGCATTCCAATTCCTAGCATAATTTATTTTTTAAGTACTATTTATTTATAAAAAATAGCATGTGTTTTTAATTTTAGTTATTTCCAAATAGTGCTTTTGCATCTACATTCTTTTTTTCTACTTCAGCAATTTCAAAAAACATTCTTGGTTGCAATTTCATCATATTGGCAACTATACTACTCGGAAACATTTCTATAGCATTATTTAGAGTAAGTACAGCACTATTATAGTACACTCTTGCACCAGAAATTTCTTCTTCTATATTTTCCCAAGAATCTTGAAGTTTCAAAAAGTTTTGATTTGCCTTAATATCTGGATAGTTTTCTACAGCTACCATTATACCGCCCATTGTAGAACTTATTTCATTATTTAAAGCTACTTTTTCGTCAGCAGATACATTAGGATTCATTGCTTTTGCTCTTAATTCGGTAACTTTTACCAACAAATCTTTTTCGTGTGTCATAAAAGCTTTAACAGTTTCTACCAAGTTAGGAATAAGGTCGTAACGTTTTTTTAGCATAATGTCCATTCCAGAAAATGCACTTTCTACATTGTTTTTCTTTACAATTAGTCCATTATACATAGATATAAATGCAAAAATAAGTACGATTACAACTCCAAGAATTATAAATAAAGGCATGTTTTTTGTTTTTGTGAATTAACGAAATTAAAGATTTTATTATTCAAATTTAGTCTTTTTCAATAATAATAGTCTTTTTACCATTTTCTACTTTTATTCTATTACCAGAAACAGTGGTAGAACTATTGTCGCTGGCTATAAAACCTCTTCGAGAATTTACATTTACTGTTCTAGTTTCTTGATGTAGTAAAGTTTTGTGTAAAAAAGAATTTATCATCGACAATAATGCACTAAACAATAATGCCCACCAGAAATTATCTACAGTAAAACCATCTAAAAACCAATCTGCAGCAAGAATTACAAAAGCATTAATTACCCACATAAACAAACCTAAGCTTAAAATTGTTGCTGGTAAGGTAAGCAGCACCAATAAAGGCTTTAAAGTAGAATTTAAAATAGCGATAACTATGGCAACCAAAATAGCATAAAAATAACTTTCTTCTATAGAAACACCTGGTAAAAGCCATGAAATAAAAAATACAGCCACAGCAGATAATAAGGTTTTAGCAATCCAATTCATTTTTATTTTTTTTTAATTAGTTTAATATCCTTATTACATCATAAACTATTCCAAGGATTTGAAACTGCCAAAATTGCTTATATTTGTTCGAGTTAATTATCCTAAAATATGTCTAATACAAAAGTTCAAAGTCTCAAAGAAGTTATAGAATTTCAACATCAACTTATGGTTTGGTATGCAAGTCTTTTAAAAAATACCGACCCAAATAAATGTTTCGAAATAGAAGGAAAAAAAATGAATAGTTTGTACTGGATTGTAGCGCATTTGGCTAATTCTGAAGATGGTTTACTTGCTAAGGCTTTAGGAAAAAAAGGCAATGAATTAAAATGGCTAAAAAAATATAAACTTGGTGCTAGCCAAGATATTCCAAACGAAGTTTCTTATGCAGAATTAGTTTCTATAGCAAAAAAAATACACGAAAACTGTATGAAAATATTAGACGAATTGACAGACGAAGATTTGAAAAAAGACAATTCGTTAGGTTTTACCTTTGCTGGCGACCAATCTATTCATGCTATAATTATGCATCATATTAGGCATGAAGGTGTGCATACTGGTCACTTGAGTATTTTATGTAAACTTAACGGTATAAAAACAGTATGATATGTTGAAGTGGAATTATAGTCTTGTGTTTGTTTTTTAAATTTTGAATTTACTTCTGCTCATATTTTTGATTCCAAAGGAAGTTTAGTTTCTAACCAAACCAGCAAAGTTTTAAATGTCGTACAATTGGAAAAAGGGATATATTTTGTAATTTTAAATAATAAACACAATGAAAAGAAAAGTTTTCAATTCGAAAAACATTGATATTTATTGTTGAAAAATGTTCTAATTTTACATTTTTAATTTAATATGGAAATTTACATTATACTCATAGCTGCGTTAGTTCTTTCTGGTTTATTTTCAGGAATAGAAATAGCTTATGTTTCATCAAATAAATTTAAAATAGAACTTGGCAAAGAAAGTAACTCACTTTCTGATAGAATACTTTCTAAATTTGCCTTTAATGACTCTGTTTTTATAACTTCTTTACTTATAGGAAACAATATTGTACTCGTTGTGTTTTCTTATTTTATATCCGAAGTTTTTGTAAGAGATTTTGGCATAGTTGAAGAAACTTTAAACTCTTTATTATTACAAACTGTTATAACTACGGTTGTTGTTTTAATTTTTGGGGAATTTTTACCTAAAACCTTATTTACCATAGCACCAAATAAAATTTTGAAGTATTTTGCCATACCAATAAACCTTATTGCATATATTCCTTTTAAATATATTGCTATGTTTTTTGCTTTTATTTCTAGTAAAACTATTGGTATTTTTACTCAAGTAGACGAAATAGACGAAAACCTAGACCAGTTTTCATCTACAGATTTAAAACACTATATAAAAGGCTTGGTAGATGAAGAAAATGAAGATGGAGATGATGATGAAATAAATTCTGAACTTTTTGAAAAAGCCTTAGAATTTAAAGAAATTCGAGTAAAAGAATGTATGGTGCCAAGAACAGAACTTAAAGCCGTAAACCAAGATATAAGCATTCCAGAATTAATTAAAGAATTTATAAATTTAAAGCATTCTAGGCTTTTAGTTTACAATGAAAGCATTGATGATATAGTTGGTTACGTTCATCATTTCGATTTATTTAAAGAACCACAATCTGTAAAAGAAATAATGTTTGAAGTAGTTTCTGTACCAGACACTATGAATGCGAGAGATTTGCTGACCTTGTTTACCAATGAAGACAAAAATATTGCTTATGTTTTTGATGAATATGGCGGAACAGCAGGAATAGTAACACTTGAAGACTTGATAGAAGAAATTTTTGGAGAAATAGAAGACGAGCACGATGACACAAATTACGAAGAAGAGCAAATTTCTGAAAACGAATTTATTTTCTCAGCCCGCTTAGAAGTAGACTATATTAATGAAAAATATGGTTTAGAAATACCAGAAGGTGAGTTTGAAACACTTGCAGGTTTTATTGTAGTACATAATGAAGATATTCCAAAAGCAGGTGAAGAGATAGTAATAGACAATTTTATTATTAAAATACTATTGGCAGAAAATAATAGAATTGAAAAAATAAAAATTAAAAAAGTAATTTTAGCTAACTAAATATTTAGTTGTTTTTTGCATTGTCGCCTAGTAAATATACTTCTGGAAACTCAATTTTTGTCCCGTCGTTACCTGTTACTACAAATCTATAATAAGAATCCAACTGGCGAGATTCTGGATATTTATCTAAAAATACTCTTTCGCCCTGAAGTATAGCTTCTTTATCATCACCATAGATAGTTTTTACTTTTCTAAATGTAGCTAATGGTTTTGCTGATTTTCTTTCTATACTAAACTCTCCTTTCAAGTTAGGATTATTTACAGAAATAGTTACTAGCACTTTTATATCTTCTCTTTTTACTTTAAATACAATGCCGTATTCTTCATAAGTAGGAAAAATCATTTCTTCTTCATTGTCAAATAAAGAAGATTCTTTTTGATGATCGCCAAAAGTAACAGCGTTTTCTGAAGATGAACGTGCTAAGAATATAGCAGGCAATGTTCTTAAAACACCTTCATTTGTAGAATATGTAAGTCTGTAGTAAGAATCTAACTGGCGAGATTCAGGAAAGTTATCACTCAAGTAAAGTTTTCCTTTCTCTTTTAGAATTGCTAATTTTTTACCATCAATTGTTAAAGCAGTTCTATAGGTAGATAATGGTGCGGTAGATTTTCTTTCAATTGTTATTAAATTGGGCAATTCTGAGCCCTCAGACATTATAGTAACAAGCACTTTAGCACCCTTACGCATAATAAACATTTCTACATCTATATTGTTTTGATAAGCAGTAGGATTTGCTATTAATAAACTAGGTGTAATTAAAGATACTAATAGTAAAAAAGTAATTATTCTTTTCATGGTTGCTATTTTGGGCTGCAAAGGTAAATATTATTGACTTAAAAGAAATTGATTTTCGTAGAGTTCTTTAAAAATTCCGTTCATTTCCAATAAGTCTTCTCGTTTTCCATATTCAACTATTGTGCCATTATTTAATACCATAATTTTATCAGCGTTTTGAATAGTGCTTAGTCTGTGCGCAATAATTATAGAAGTTCGGTCTTCTACCATCTTATCTATTGCTTTCTGAATAATTTGCTCAGTTTCTGTATCTACAGAAGAAGTAGCTTCGTCTAGCACCAAAATAGTTGGTTCTTGTACCAATGCTCGCACAAAAGAAATTAATTGTCTTTGCCCCAGAGAGAGCGTTGCGCCCCTTTCCATAACTTCATATTTGTAAGCATTTGGAAGGCTTTCTATAAACTCATTTGCACCAATTAATTCTGCTGTTTTTTTTATTTTTTCACTAGAAATAGCTTTATCTAAGAGTCTAATATTATCTTCTATGGTTCCAGAAAACAAAAATACATCTTGTAAAACGGTACAAATTTGTTTTCTCAAAAACTCAATATCATAATCGTCTATATTAATATCATCTAGCAATATTTCACCTTTGTTTATATTGTAAAGCCTAGAAAGAATATTTATAATAGTACTCTTGCCAGAACCAGTAGAACCAACAATAGCAAGCGTTTCTCCTTCTTTTATTTCAAAACTAATGTCGTGAAGCACTTGTTTTTCTTCGGTATAACTAAAAGATACGTTTTTAAATTCTATTTTTCCTTTAATGTCAAGGTCTTTTACAGAACCTTCGTTTTTCATGGCATTTGGTTCATCTATCAATTTGAAAACACGTTCTGCCGCAACCAATCCCATTTGTAAAGTATTAAACCTTTCAGCCAAAAAACGTATTGGTCTAAAAAGCATATTTATCCATAAAATGAAAGAAATAATGAGACCTTCTGTAACGCCCGGAGTTTCTTTTAAAATAAAACTTGCGCCCATCCAAACCATAAAACCTATGGCAATAGATAGCAATATTTCAACAGCAGGAAAAAACAAAGAATAATACCAAATTGTGTTTACATTAGCATCGGTATGTTCTTGGTTAATTTTGGTATATTTTTCAAATTCTTGCTTTTCTACCCCAAAAATTTGTACTATTTTCATACCAGTAATATGTTCTTGTAAGAAGGCATTTAATTCTGAAACCTTTGTTCTTACTACTTGAAAGGTCCCTTTTACTTTTTCTTTAAAAATATAACTTACATAAAGTAAAAGCGGTAAAGTAGAAATACTTACCAAAGCCAACAATGGACTTTTCCAAAACATAAAAAACAATAAGAAAAAAATGGTAGAAACATCTGCAATAATCTGAATAAAACCTTGTGTAAAAATACTGTTTATAGTCTCTATATCGTTTACTGTTCTTGTAGTAGAAGTTCCTATTGGTGTTTTATCAAAATAAGATAATTTCAGCTTTATAATATGCGAAAAAACTTTTACACGTAAATCTTTAACTACAGCTTGACCAAGCGTTCTAGAAATATAAATAAACAAATACCTAAAAATCGATTCTAAAATAATAACAGCCACAATTACTAAAGACATTAAAACCAAGCCATTATAATCATATTTTTGAATAGCATCATCAATAGCTTGTTGAACTAACACTGGTCTAAAAGGCCCAAGAATAGCCAAAGCTATTGAAAAGAATAAAGAACTGTACAACAACCATTTATGTGGTTTTGCAAGCTTTAAAACACGTTTTAAAATCTCGAAATCTATATTTTTTTTCTTCTTTGTCATCTAATCGCTCAAATATACGGATACTTTATAGAGTGTAAGAATAAACCATGTGACGGGACGGTATCATTTCTTTTTAAAAGCGTATTGTTTTGCATAGCTTCTTCAAGTTCCTTTACGCTAAGTTTTCCTTGTCCTATGTTTAGCAATGTACCTAGCATACGTCTTATTTGATTATGCAAATATCTGTTTGCGGTTACTTCAAATACCGCTTTGGTTTTTGTTTCGTTTACTGTAAAAATAGCTTTACTTACCATAGAATGATAATTGTTTAAGGTATCATTCTTTTTACTTAAAGGTTCATAATTCTTTTCTTGAACAAAAATTTTACACGCTTCCTCAATCGCTTCGAAGTTTAAGTTTTTCAATTTTGTAGCTAAGCTAAATTGTCTATTAAAAATATCTTTTCCGTGATGCAAATAGTAAGTATAACTTCTTTCTGTAGCATCAAAGCGAGAATGTGCTTCATTGCTAACTTTATGAATTGCCAAAAGTGAAATATCTTCAGGAAACATTAATCGCAAACTATTTTCAAGCTTTTCTCTATGAAAAGGCGCATCAAAATGTGTAAAATATTGCTTGGCATGAACGCCTGTATCTGTTCTGCCACAACCAACTATTTTTATTTCTTGGTTGTAAAATTGCGATAATACTTTTTGTATGGCTTCTTGTACAGAAATTTGCTTTGGCTGTATTTGCCAACCAAAATAATTGCTTCCATCATAAGCTATTTCTAGAAAATATCGTTGTTTCATCGCTAGTGCAAAGTTAACTAATCATCTTCTCTTATACTGATGTATTTTGCTAATGAATGATTCTTTTCTAAATAAGGGTAATTTTATTTAAGTAATGAAAACTACAAAGTTTTTCAATTTTATAAAAATAAAAAACGCTACAAACTAAATTAACTGTTAAATTTTTTGGTTTTTACGATATATATATATATATATGCATCCAAATAAAATTGGAATACTAGTAACCCAGTTTAATTTTTGGGAAATAAATCTTTACTAACCCTATTTAAAATGTGTAAAGTGTAAAATTTAATACAATGAAAACAATAAATTTTAAAGTATTGCTAGTTTTATTTATTCTAGCTACTGTTGGTTGTTCAAAAGAACTTAGCAATGAAAGCATAGATGAAACGGCTTCAGATGTGAACTTAGAAGCTACACATGTCCCTAATAGCAAAATGGATTATGGAAGTTTTGAAGTAAAAAATGGAATTATTTATTTTGAAGACACTAAAGACCTAGTTAACACATTAAAAGCTTTAGCTAACAATGTTGAGTTTGATATTATAAATTATCAAAACAAAATTGATAAAAATTTAAGTGAAGAAGAAGTTTTAGCTTTTTTGGATGTTGAAAAATGGGATGAAAATCAAACATTTATAGATTTTGAAAATGAACATAATTTTCAATCATTACGACCTATTTATGAAGAAAAGCTAACACTTTGGGGCGAAGCTGGTTTAATTGAATCTGATGTAAACAACCCTGCAAACTGTTTGCCTTTTGAATCTTTACCTGTATTAACAGTATTAAACCAAGATGCAATATTAGGCGTAGGCAACAAGTTATATAAATTTCTAAACAATGGTGTTATTTATGAAATAGTAGATGGAAACATAAACACTGCTGCACAAATAAATGAAAACCACAACGATGGCTCTTTTTCGCAAACAAATGTAAAAGTTTTAAATCTTGATATTTTAGATGCCAACAAAACGAATGCTTATTGCTACGATAGGGGCAATAAAAATAAAGACTATTATACAGTATCTAATCAAAAAGCTAATGACAGAATTAAAATGGTTAACGCAGGAAGTTTATTTTCATTTGTGGAAGCTAAAGTGATTAATTGGAAAAAAGTTGGCTCAAGATATAAAAAATTTAAACGAAATACTCGTACTGGGGTTTGGAACACTAATGTCAATTTTTGTGGCGCTCATGGTAAAGTAGCAACAAACACAAATTCTATGAAATATGTTAAAGTAAGGACATATACAGACTTCACAAGCCCAGGGCAGTCAGCTTTAAAAGCTGGAACAGGCTATTTGTACACAAATAGTTTAGTATATTCAAGTTATTACCATAGTTTTTTTACACTTTTAAGGTAAACAATGAAAAATAATATTAATACATTAATCAATCCACACCAATTTATATTGGTGTGGATTTTTTGCTTAACTTTCAGCAGTTTTTCTTATGCTCAAGAAGTGGAGTATGCAACTGAAAAAAGTGTTGTAAAACACAATTACGAGCAAATATTCAAAAAAAGATATTGGAATTTTTTTATTCGGCCTTTAATGTCTATTCAAAAAGGAGTTTATTACAAAGATGATAACTTATTATTCCGTTTAAATCCAGCACCTGGTTTTCAATTTGGAGGTATGATAAATTTTGGCTTACCAAAACATTTTTCTATACAAACAGGTTTAAATATCGAAGTAAATTATTTTAGTTTTATGTATAGAATGGAAGAGAACTATATGTTTAATAATTTTTTAGTTGATACTAAGATAAGCTGGTTTAATTATATGGCTTATGTCCTACCAATTTATGCAGGCTATAAAATTCCTTTTTCAAATAAAAAGAATAATTTTTTCATTGAAACTAAATTAGGTTTTGATCTTAAGTTTGGAGGGGCTTCTTTATATAGTTCAGAATCTTATTCTGGAGTACCAGGTGATCCTAATACTAAACTTTTGGTATTTCTCACTAATGACTGGTCTAATCCAAAATTTGGCAGAAATATGCAGTTTACAAGTTCAATAGTAGCAGCCATTGGTTTTAATTATATTTTAAAAGATCAGCGAGTTATAAATTTTCAAATTATAGGTTCTTATAATCCATTTATTGTTGATAAAGGAACAATTACTTTTTTACCAGATACACAACAAGAAAAAATAATCCCTTTTAGAAACTATTTCAACACGCTTGGTTTGGAAATTAATTATATGTTTTCTAAAAGACCAAATCATATTTCTAAAAGAAAAAGAAAACAAATGGAAGCTTTAAAAGGTATAAATTAAAAACCCTCTTCCCTTAAACTGATGTATTTTACTAAAGAATGATTCTTTTTTAAATAAGATGCTATGTTTTGTGTTGGGTAAACACGCAAATCTTTAAGCGCATTTATAGGCAACCATTCCAAAGCAATTTGATATACGTCCATAGCTTTAGCCTCTTGTTTTGCTTTGTTTTTATCTAATTTACATTTAAAAATCAATTCTATTTGATGAATTCCGTTTTTAAAAACTTCAACATCTGGTATTTTTTTAATAAATTCTTTTACTAAAACTAATTCTTCAACTTTTACGCTATAACCTGTTTCTTCAATACATTCCCTTAATACTGCTTCTTCTGCCAGTTCGTTGGTTTCAATTTTTCCGCCAGGTAATACATAAAAAACACCATTGCTGTCTTTACATTTTGAAAATAAAATGTGTCCTTCATCTTCTATAAGTGCTCTTGCTGCTGTTCTTGTTTTCATTTTTTCTTTTTCAAAACCAAAATCTGTGTTTCTGAATCATTTTCAAATGGCGTAAAATCAAAATCTCCAAATTTATCTACTATTTCAAAGCCACAAAACTGTACAATATATTCTAACTCTTTTGGATAATAAACTCGCTGCGACCAGTTTTCTATAGATTCTTCTTCGCCTTCTTTTTCAAAAAACCATTTTAAATAGTTTATTTGTGTTTCTTCATCATAAAAACTATTTTCTGAAAGCGAAATTATTTTATCTGAAAACGGATCTTTAAAAGTTTTCAGCGGAAACTTATCGTTTGGATCTCTTGTAAAAAAGAAAAAATCTGGATTGAAAACTTGAAGTATAAAAGTGCCATCGTCTTCCAAATGTTCAGAAACATTGCTAAAAAATTGTTTAACGTTTTCAAAACCATCTATATGTGAAAAAGAATTGTGAACACAAAAAATGAAATTGAATTTTTCATTTAAATCAAAATCTAATAAATCTTTCAAATGAAAATCTACATTTAAGCCTAGTTTTGTTGCTTTTTCTTCTGCTAAAGCAATCATTTCTTCAGCATTATCTATTCCTGTTATTTTTACACCTTCTTTTGCTAGTGGAATCGTTAATCTTCCTGTTCCGCAAGCCAATTCTAGCACATTCCCACCTTGTTTTTGAGCAAAATCAATAAAAAAATCGACATCAAAATCAAAATCGTTTATACAATCGTAGTAATGTGCTTTTTTGTAGATGTTCATTTTTTAATGATAGAATGTGAAAATGATTGAATGATAAAATTTGGTGTGAAGATACGATGTGATTTTAATTTGTTAAATTTGGTTGGAATATTATCGAGAAAAGAATAAGTAATAATTTGATGGAAGAACTAAAAAAGGCAATAGCATTTCGTGAAAAGAGTGAATTTTCAAAAGCAGAAAATATTTTTAAAGAATTAATAAAAAACAATGACTGTCCGTAAAGTTACCTAAACATAAATCGAGT
>CAKZQD010000010.1 GCA_937139485.1 uncultured Bacteroidota bacterium
CAAATGCGCTTATAATCCCATTCATAAAAATCAAAATTGGGTTTTGTAAACTCTGTTAATTGATTTCTTATCGCCTCAATTTTCTCATCAAGGTTTAACTTATATTCTTCTTTTTTTAATAGACTCCAAAACGAATTTGTAATCTGTTCTTTATGAGTATCTGAGGCAATACGCTCATATTTTTCAGGATTACCAACATAAGTAAGGATATTTGTCATAGCAACCTTATAGCCCTCACAAAAATCTTTTATAATCTGACTAATTGGGTATTCAGGTGTTTCTAGTTCATATTTTTTATACAAACAAATATGCTCTATCCAATTTTTAATCTCTTGAACATCTTTAATATTATTATCGTCAAGAAATTTGATAATTTGAAGTAAAAAACTAATCTCTCCGTATTTTTTGTTTGTGTGCCATTGTCCAGCACTACCAAAACCTCTAGGATATACGTCTTGTTTTAATTCGGCATCCTCTAAACCAGTTATTTTTTTTACATAACTACGTTTTGTTGAAACCAATATATCATCTACTGCAAAAGCCCATAACCATTTTATATGTGCAAAAACTAATTTTGTTTCTTCGTTAGAGTCTTTAAATTGAATGGCTATTTTATCAAAAAAATTGCCTTTAACTATTGGTTTTAGAATAAAATTTTGATAACAATAATCAATAGTTTCTTTGGTTACTATTTTTTTATGATTAGTTAATATACTATTACCTTCAATTAAAAATTCCTGAATAAACCTATCATATAGCGGATATAAATCTTCTGCGTGTTCTTGTCTCATATTTTTTTAGTCCTTGTTTGTATTCAATAGTTTGTGCATCTCTTCTTTCAATACCTCTTTGTTTGGTAAGTATAATTCGTATTTAGAAACAAATAATTGATTGGTAATTCCAGCGGTTGCATATTCTACCAGAATATCATTTTTATCTGCTCCTAAAACAATACCAATTGGCGGATTATCTGAGTCCGTATTTTCTTCTGATGTAAAGTAGTTAAGGTACATATTCATTTGCCCTATATCTTGGTGCGATACTTTGCCTTTCTTTAAATCAATTAGCACAAAACATTTTAAAATTCTGTGATAGAAAACTAAATCGACAAAAAAGTGATTGTTGTCTAAGGTTATTTTGTATTGCTTACCTATAAATGCAAAGCCTTTGCCTAACTCCAGCAGAAACTGACCTAGTTTATTCACTAAAGCATCTTCTAAGTCTTTTTCTAGCCACTGGTCTTTTTGCTCTAATTGTAAAAACTCAAACACATAAGGGTCTTTTATGATATCCTTTGTGGTTTGTATAAGTTGTCCTTTTTCGGCTAAATCTAATACTTGCTTTTTGTCCTTGCTTAGAGCCAAACGCTCGAATAATGAAGACTGTATTTGACGTTTTAATTCACGAACCGACCAATTTTCTATTTCTGTTTGTTTATAATAAAATGAAAAAGCTAATTCATCTGAAACGCTTAATAATTCTGCATAATGCGACCAAGACAATTTTCCAGACACTGATTGGAAAATTGGAAACTTTTGATAGAGTAATCGCATATTTTGAAGATTAGAACGACTAAAACCTTTGCCAAAATTGGCTTTTAAATCTTTAGACATATTTTTTAAGAGTTCTGAGCCATATTCTGCTCGTTCTTCTCCAGCTTGTTCAAACTCTATAATTTGTTTGCCTATATTCCAATAGGTTTCTACCAAAATGGTATTTACTTTTTGAAAGGCTTTTTGCTTTCCAGCTTGAAGTAAACGACCTATTGTAGCGACTAATTGATTATAATTATTATGTTCTAATTTATTCATCTTTTACTGCTTTTTGAAAATGCTAGACAGTGTCTAGCAAATTAGGTGCTAAACAATTTAGTTAGTGTTTTCATAGCTTCTTCCATATTATCATCAGAAAATTCTTCTCGTTTTAGTTTTGGTCTCCATTCTTTCTCGTTATGGATTAAGGCTTTTACATTGTCTAAAGAACTTGCTTTGTTTTCTAGTTTTAAATCTTGTATTGCTAAATCTACCGTTGCCAAAACTTCTAGTTGTTTGCGTTTGGTGTATTTGAATTGTCGTATCCATTGTAAAGCATTTGCGCCATACCATTTAACAAAATAATCTACTGCTACTTGATACTCGTCTCCAGCTAAAAAATGCTCGTGCTTTTTACCTTTATAATTTGTAATATGTGGCTTCACGTACTTACTACCTAAAGCTATTTTTTCTGCACCTCCATAACGTGTTTTTGGTTTGTATGGTCCAGCTGCTTTTTTTAGGTAGCCTTTGTCTTGCTCTTCTTTGTAGCGTTTAAATAAATACGAAACTTTGGTGTACATAAAACGAGTTAGTGGATATTTCTCGCTACCAAATTCTATAGCCATTGTGCCAATTAAAACAGCATCGTTAAAATGCTCGTTGCGTGCATTTTCTGTTTTATAGTTTGGTTGCGGTTCTGCTGCAATAGAAGCTATCTTGTTTTCTTTTTTAGTGGCTTTACTAACTGGCTTTACTAACCTTACTTCGGCTTCGCTCAGTAATCTAGTTTTTCCAGTTAATAATTCTTGCATCATCCCTTGTTTTAGATACTGGGTTTTGCTTTTTTGCGTTTCTAAGGCTTCTATTTCTAAATCCATATCGCTAAGGATTTCAGCGATGGCTTGTTGTTCTTTTATATCTTTAGGAAAAGTCAATTCTATATTTTTCATAGGCTCATTCATTAGCTTTGGGTTAGCTAAGTTCCTTGAAACATAATTTGGTGCGATGGTACTTAATAAGTATGATATAAAGCTAAAATCATTTCTCTTTAGCTTTATTGTACCGCAGACATTAGTGCAATTAAATTTTCCGTTTCTAAGAAAAACAGTGCCAGCGTTTTCTCCATCAGTAGTCCAAGTTATATAGTCTCCGTCAAAATCAAAAGTATCTATATAGCCCATTACTCCATTATTTGAAGTTTGAGAGGAATAAACAGGGTGCTTTTTTGCTTTAGATTTATTTATTTCATTATGACTTATTACTCTTCCTCTTCCAACATCTGAAAAATCTCTAATTTTTTTAACTTCCCATTCTCTAGTAAAACCTTGTAAGCGTTTTTTGCCAGTAAGAAGCTGTTGCATTGCGCCTTGTTTTATGGCTTTCTTTTTGGCTATCAGGTTTTCTAGGTTTGTAATTAAAGTATCAATATCGGTTAAAGCGTTTGCTATTGCTTCTTGCTCGGTTAGTGTTGGTGGTAGAGAAAATTTGAACTTTGAAATATCTGAACCAGGTAGGTTTGAAACTGTACCTTTTCTAATAAATAAATCTATTTGTTCTTTAGCAAATTCTGTTTGAAATAAATGTTTAAAAAAGAATGGGCAAGCATTACTATTCAATGAAATACGAACTGCATATGCACTAGCTATAAATGGGAAACCATTTTCTACATAAACTCCTGTAAGACCACAATCAGCAGTAGTAATCATTACTAAATCTCCACTAATTAGTTTATGATAATTTATTAAATCAGTAGGTAATTTAGCAATTGGAACTTGTTCATATTTAATTTCTCCTTTTTGATTTATATCAGTTCCTCTAATAGTTTTTACATTACCATCTTTAGAATAATCTCTTGAGCTAAATCGAGGTCCATAACATAAGTTTGAAATTAATTGTCCAAATAAAATTACATTCCAATCCTCAGGAATTAACCCTATTTCAGTTTGTTTATAGCCTTTTTTTACCATTCCATTCCCATTTTTTGTAAATGACTAGTAACTTTAGTCTGTAAGTCGTTTACGGTTTGCTCTATACTTGGTAATGGTTTTTCGTAGCGGTTAGCTAATTCTTTTATACGGTTGGTTAGGCGTTGGCTAATGTGGTCTATTTCGGTATCTATACTTTGTTTTATGGTCGCTAGCCATTTATCTTGTATTACTAAGGTTTTTATTTCTTCAATAGTTAATTTTGGGTAGATAGCGTATAGTTTTTGTTTTAGTTCATCCTCTAGCTTTTTGAGTGCTTTTTTGGTTTCGGCTTCGGTTTCTAAAACATCTAAATATTGGTTAATAATGTCAATTTCAAAAAGAAATTCGGCTTTAGATTTTTCTTCAATCTTCTGCGAAATGATGCTAATAATTTGTTGATTTAGGCTTTTTAAAACCTTATTGTTTTCAGTAGTTGCCTTACCATTTTTTAACCATAATTTTAATGGATGATTAGCTGGTGCATCTTCGTAGGTTTTTAGTTTTTCTTCTACTACTTTTTTAACAATAGTGCCTTTGGCGTTTCTTAATGCGCTAAGTTCATCTAAAGACGATAATGCTACTTTTTCAGCAATTAACTCTATTTTTTTATCGTTGGCAGTTTCAAATTTCAAGTGTATTTTAGGATGATATTTGTCTAAGTATAAACTAAAAAACTCTTTTAAATTATTGTTCGCATCTGTTTTGCTAGACACATTATTTAAGGCTTCTTCTTCGCCAGCGTGTTCTTCTTGTAGTTCGGTTTTTTCGGCTACTAAACGTTCTAGTTCGGCTTCTGTTTGGTTTATCTCGTTTTGTTCTTCTTCAAAATAGCGTGCAATTACATAGTTGAACGGAATAAAATCACTTTCAAATTCGCCTTTTTTTATTTTGCCTTTGCTATCTCTTACTGGTGTAAGTGTTGGCTTCCAGCCTTCATCTAAAATCCAGTAGCAATCGTCTTTCATTATGCTTAACCAATAATCTAGCAAATGCTGATATACGTTGTATTTATCTATTAATGGTTTGTTACTGTAATGCGCTAATAAACTTTCTGAAATGTCGTGTATAAAATGTTTAGGTTTAATTCCGCTGGTAAAATTCCATAATTTAGGATGTGTTTCTTTTTCCCATTTTGTAAATACGACATCCAATTCGTTACGATATTTTATAAATTGAGCGTGATTATAAATAGTTTCTTTAATGTTGTTTTTTGGTACAACCAAACTGCTGTAATTGGCTCTTTTTGCTGGATGAAACAAATGGCTTTTTAGGTCTGAATAAACTTCCCAAAACCGCTGTAAATCTTCAACATCATAATTAGGAATATCGCCTTTTAAATGTGCTTCAATATCTTGTATGTCTTCTGTTTCTTGGCTATCTACATATCTAGGTATATTAAGATTGTATTCGTTTTGCTCAATTTCTTGTATAGAAACCATACGAGCATATTTAGGTATTTCAATTTGTTTATTGAACACATCTACAATTCTATGTAAATCTTGCTCTCGCAGTCGGTTTTTATT
>CAKZQD010000011.1 GCA_937139485.1 uncultured Bacteroidota bacterium
TCTACATTTTCTTCCAATTTATATTTTGAATCTCGTTTATTCATCACTCTTCTAATTTTGTGCATCATTGCCCAAATGGGTTCATAAAACTTATGTCCAATTTGCCGTTGCATTTCTAAGGCTGAAATCGTTTTTTTTGTAGAAGTCAGTAAATGAAACGCAATAAACCAATATTGATAACTTAACTTGCTGTTTTCCATAACAGTACCACTTTTTAAACTCATCCTAAAGTGACAACTTTTGCATTCGTACATTTCCTTCTGATTTAACCAATAATGGGCTTTCCCTTTACATTTCTTACAAATTACTCCTTCTTTCTCACGAATTTCTTTAAATTTCTTCTTACACTTGTCTTCTGTTGGGTACTGATTTATAAATTCTATTAATTTCATTATCTATTTTTTATTGATAATGCAAAATTAGAATCGTTAAACGCACCCTAATTGGGGTTTACTGGTAAAGTCTCCGACAGGCATTAAAAAAATTAATGATTACAAGATACAAAGCCATATCAAAATTTAAAGCCGAGATTGTTTTTTTTCTGGCTGTTTTAATATTTGTAATCTATAAAATTCCTCATGTATCATTGCCACTTTTTTGGGACGAAATGGGTGTTTACGGAAAATCTATTTTCTATTTAATAGATCACAAAATTGGTTTTCAACCCAAATATTTACAAGCAGAACTATCGAGAGGTCACCCGATGCTTTTTGTTTTTTTGGCTTCAATATTTACAAAACTTTTTGGCTCTAATGTTGCTGCTATGCATTTATTTGCACTGGTAATTAGTTTACTTACATTGTTTTCGGTTTTTTATATTGGAACAAAGTTATGGAATAAAAAAATTGGGCTTTTTGCTGTTTTACTCTTATTGGCACAGCCTATGTTTGTAGCTCAGTCTGCTATGATTTTACCAGAAATGATGCTTTCTTTGTTTTTTCTTTGGATAGTTTTTTTCTTTCTAAAAGAAAAGTGGCTTTTATATTTTTTAGCTTGCTCTTTAGCACTTATGACAAAAGAAACTACACTTTACTTGCCTTTAGTTTTAGGTTTTGTACTCTTTTTTTACAAACTTATATTTGAAAATAAATTTGCTATTAAAGAACTTTCTTTTATCCTCTCTCCTTTTTTGGTTTTCTTTGCTTTTTTATTAGTTCAAAAAGCTCAAAATGGTTGGTATTTTTTCCCTTATCACAATCCTTTTGAAGGCGACAAGGGTTTTTTCGATATAAATACTATTATTTTAAAGTTCAAGGCGTTTTATACAGTGCTTTTTATAGAACAAGGTAGAAATTATAGTTCAATTATTGGTGTAATTTTATTTGTGCCTATGTTTTTTACTTGGAAAAGAAAAACACAATATCAAGTACTTACAATCATAGCTGTAATACTTGGTTTGTTAATGTTTTCTGCTACAAATCATTTTGTAAAGCGCTATATGCTGGTTGGTATTAGTTTTTATGTATTTATAGTTGCGCTTGTTTTTGGAAAGCTTTTTAAAAGTAGAGAATGGCTTCAGTATGTTCTTATTTTTATTTTAATGCTTTGTAGTCTTTTTCAGTTGAAAAGTCCGAATTTCGACTACGCAAACAATATGAGTTACTTGACTTTTTTAGATTTTCAGAAAGACTTAGCAACTTTTTTAGAAAACCAAGATGACTGGCAAAACGGTATTTATGTGAAAAGTTCATTTCCAATGTCGCTAAGTTTTGAAGATAAAAGATATGGATTTGCTAAAAAGCAAACACAAATTTATATGAACCATGAAAATAAAAAGCCCTTATACTTTATAGAAACAAATAATGGCGAATGGAAAAATTATAAGCTACAAGAAGATTATGAAATAGTGAATTTTGAAAAAAAAGCTTTTAATTCTGTTAAAATTTTTAGAAGAAAAAAATAATTTTATTCGGTTTTTTCCATTTTTAAATCGTTTAGTAACGAATCTATAAAGGCATTAAATTCCAATATTTCTTTTGCCGCATTTGAATTTCCTTGTATTTTTTTTGACATTTTATCAGAATTATATTCTAAAGTAAACTGAGGAAAGTCGTAATTATCTATTGGGTATTCTTCTGGATATTTATTCCAATCTAGCTTGTTTAATTTTTTAAATATAAAAGCTGTTTCTTCTTCGGTTAATTTCCCTGAGTGTTTTCCTAATTTTTTCACATAGGCTTCTCCTATATAAATAAATGAGCAGTCATTTTTAAGACTAAATTTGTATGACGAGCAAGTACCGTAGCAAGCGCCTTTGTATAACATCACAGATTTTTTACCTGTATCAGCTTGAGATTCTTGGATTTTTTCTTTTGTTTTACAAGAATAAACAATAAGTAAAATTAATATTAAGACATTTTTCATAAACTATCTTTATTCATATTATTTAAAGAATCTAATAAAACATCCATTTCTTTTTGGGTATAATTAGAAAAATCTATTTCGCCCATATAGCCAAAAGATTTTTCTAATGCGTCTAATCTATAAATTTTGGAAACTATTTGAAAATCACTAGAAGTAATATTTTTGGGGAAATCTGAATCTAAACCATAATCCCAGTTTTTTGGAATAAACAATGCTTCTTGCAACAAAAAATCCACATTTTCATATTCTTTATCGTTTACAGTAATTATTTTCTTTAAGTTTAATTTTAATTTATATTTTTCATAATCCTCTACTGAGCAGTAAATATCTTTCTGAATAATGTATAATGATCTTGTAGGATTCAAAATTCCATTGCCCGAAATATTTATCATTTCGTCTACAATTTCGATACCTGTAGTATCTTTTACAATAAGTTTTACTTCCTTGTTTTTTAAATTTATGGTTTTAGAACGCTTTGCATCTAATGTAATATTTTTTTGATCTAAAGTAATTTGTAGTGTACTATTTGTAGGATTGTCTATAATTACTTGAGAAGTACAAGCGCTCAACAAAACGATAAATAGTGCTAAAAAAGAGAATAATTGCATGTTATTAATTTGAAAAGTAAAGATACTTGAATAATTGAAATCCTAGATAGTCTTTTTAATCGATAAGTTTTACCTTTGCAAAATGCTAAGAATTAATAATGTTTCAATTCATTTTGGCGGTAAGCCACTTTTTGATAAAATGACCTTTCAAATAGTAAAAGGAGAGCGAATAGGTCTTACTGGAAAAAATGGTGCGGGTAAATCTACTTTACTCAATATGATAATGGGTCATCTTTCGCCTAGTGAAGGAAATTTAGAAACACCCACCACATATTCTATTGGTCATTTAAGTCAAGATTTAGATGAAGTAAGTGATTTAACGGTTTTGGAAGAAGCCAAAAAAGCATTTGTAGCATTAAACAATCTAGAAGCCGAAATAGAAGAAGTTCAAAACCAGCTAGTTACACGTACAGACTACGAAAGCGACTCTTATATGAGTCTGATAAATGACCTTACAGAAAAAGAGCAACTTTTGCATCAACTTGGTGGACAAAATACAGAAGAATTAATAGAAAAAGTATTAAAAGGTCTTGGTTTTGTTTCTAGTGATATGACAAAATTAGTTTCTAGTTTGAGTGGTGGCTGGCAGATGCGTGTAGAATTGGCTAAAATTCTTTTGCAACAACCAGATTTAATTTTATTAGATGAGCCTACCAATCACTTAGATATAGAATCTATAATTTGGTTAGAAGAATATTTAACAACTTATCCGGGTTCTGTATTGGTGGTTTCGCACGATAAGGCATTTTTAGACAATGTAACCAATAGAACCATAGAAATTGTTTTGGGAAAAATTGAAGATTATAAATGTAACTACTCTAAATACTTGGTTCAAAGGCAAGAAAGAATAGAAAAACAACAACAAGCTAAAAAAAATCAAGAAGATTTTATAAAACAAACTGAGCGAAATATCGAAAAATTTAGAGCAAAAGCATCTAAAGCAAAATTTGCACAATCTTTAATTAAAAAACTAGACAAACTAGAAGTTATTGAAGTGGATGGTAGCGATAATTCTTCTATGAATTTTAAATTTCAAGAGCCAAACAGAAGCGGAGATATAGTTGTAAAAGTAGAAAATGCTTCAAAAGCTTTTGGCGATAATCAAGTTTTAAAAAATGTAAACTTAGAAATAAATAGAGGAGAAAAAGTTGCTTTTGTAGGTAAAAACGGAATGGGTAAAACCACCCTGGCAAGAATGATTTTGAACGAAATAGATTATGACGGTAATATAAACCTAGGTCACAATGTAGAAGTTGGCTTTTTTGCACAGCATCAGGCAGAAATTTTAGACGGCAACAGAACAGTTTTTGAAACCATAGACGATGCTGCAACTAATGAAATGCGTACAAGAGTTAGAAGTCTTTTAGGATCTTTTTTGTTTAGTGGAGACGATACAGAAAAAAAAGTAAAAGTACTTTCTGGTGGAGAAAGAAACAGGCTAGCACTATGTAAAATGCTTTTAGAACCAGCAAATTTATTGGTGCTAGATGAGCCTACAAATCACCTAGACATGGTTTCTAAAGACAAGCTAAAACAAGCCATAAATAACTATACAGGAACAGTTATAGTAGTTTCGCACGATAGAGATTTTTTACAAGGATTAACAGAAAAAGTAGTTGAGTTTAAAGACCAAAATATCAAAGAACACATTGGCGACATTAATGAATTTTTAAGCAAAAGAGAAGTAGAAAGCTTTAGAGAATTTGAACAAAACAAAAAAATCGAAGAACAAAAAAATGCTCCAAAAGAAAAGAAAAATCTTCACAAACAACGCAAAGAATTTAAAAGCGTAGAAAAGAAAATTGAAACTTTAGAAAAAAAGATTTCTGAATTTGAAGCACGTTTAAAAGATTATGACGAATATCAAAAAATTCAAGAAGACCCAACAGCTTTTAAAACACACGAAGAAAACAAAGCAAAACTTGATGAACTTATGGAACGATGGGAAATACTTTCTATTGAATTGGAAGAATAGAATTTATTGTGAATATTTTCAAAAATTAAAAACTTTTATTTATTTAAAATTCACTTTAATAAATTCTATACAGTCATTTTGAGTTTCAAAGAAAACTTCTTTAAAAATTTGTCCTTTAAAATACTCTAGTTTAATTTTTTCATTTTTTAAAACCAGAAAAATAGCATTTTTAAAACCTACTAAACCTGGTATATTTTCATCAGTATTTTTTTTACCAATAATATATTTAAAATCTGCTCGTTTTTTAAAGTCTAGTCCTATTTCTTTTAGATCTAGCTCAAATTCAATTAGATTCATAATATAAATATAAAAAATACTATTTTAAAAAAGTCAATTCCACCTTTCTATTTTCTTGGTGTTGTTTTTCTGTACAGTTTGAACCTTCTATACAGTTATTTTTCAACAATTGATGTCCATAAATATTTATATCCAACTGTGCAAAATCAACGCCTTCATTCATCAATAAATTTACAATTTCTTCTATTCGCATTTTACATATAAACTCATCTATTTTAAGTTCTTTGTCTGCATCAGAATACGCAGAAAGTTTTAAACTTGTTTCATTGTCATTTTTCAATCTCAGAGCAATTCCTTTTAGTATTTCTTTAACATCGTTGCTTAAATAGGCTTTTGCAACATTATAATATATAGCTCCATCTTTATAATATGATGTTGTAAAATTGTGATTTGGATCAAGTACATCTGTATCTAATGGTTTATTATATTCTGTTTTCAAAACATCTACATTTACATTTGTAGTTTGGTCTTTTACCTCTTCTCGTACATTAAAACCAGATTTTTTTTGTTCTCTTTCTTTTATTGGAACAGCTTCAATAATTTTATATCCATCTGGCAAATCAGAAAGCTTACCAATATTTTCCATGTTTATACCTGTTGTATTTTCATTAGCAGTACTATTATCTTTCGAAGTTGTTCTTGGTTCTAATTTTATAGTTATAAATGGAGCAGCTTCTATAAACGCTTGATTAATTTCGACATCTGCACTTTCTGTTTTATAACCATTTTTCACTACTTCTAAGTGAATCATTTTCCCTTTTTTCAGTGTAATTTTAAATTCTCCTTTTGCATTAGAATTTGCTGAAGCCATTACCTTGTTATTAGAAAGCGCAAGCAAAACAGCATCTCTTATTGGTAAATTGGTTTCTTTATCTAAAATTATACCTTCAATATTTATTGCTAATGCAATTTGAACACTACTTGCTAATAGCAAAATAAGTAAACTTAACTTTTTCATATTTATTATTTATTAATTTATAGTATATTGAATAAGGCTGCTTTTTCTATACCAACACTATTAGGTTTCAAAAAACCATCCTCATCTAACTTCAACACTAAACTTATTTCAATTTATCTCTCAAAAACGGTGCCGTAGGTGAGTTTTTAACTTTTAAAATTCCTTCTGGTGCACCTTGGTAAACCAAATTACCTCCTTTTTCGCCTCCTTCTGGCCCTAATTCTATCAACCAATCTGCATATTTTATAACATCAGGATTGTGTTCAATTACCACAACAGAATGTCCTATTTTTATCAAAGCATCAAAAGCTTTTAACAATTTATTTACATCATCAAAATGTAAGCCTGTAGTTGGCTCATCAAAAATAAACAGAATAGGATCTGGATTTCTGCTTTTTATTAGAAAAGAAGCCAATTTTAGCCTTTGTGATTCTCCACCAGAAAGTGTGCTAGAACTTTGCCCTAGTTTTACATAACCCAAGCCAACATCTTCAAGTGGTTGTAGTTTTTTTACAATATCTTTTTCGCCTTCAAAAAACAGTATTGCCTCTTCTATACTTAAACCTAAAACATCAAAAATATTGTGTTTTTTGTATTTAATATCTAAAACTTCTTCTTTAAAACGCTGTCCTTTACAGGTTTCACAAACTAAATGTACATCTGCTAAAAACTGCATTTCTACAGTTATTGTACCTTCTCCTTTACATGTTTCACATCTTCCTGCTTCTACATTAAAAGAAAAGTGTTTGGGTTTAAGACCTCTTACTTTGGCTAGCTTTTGTTTAGAAAATAAATCTCTAATATTATCATACACTTTTACATAAGTTACGGCATTAGATCTTGAGCTTTTTCCAAGCGGATTTTGATCTACCATTTCAACAGATTTGATAGATTTTATATCGCCTTTTATATCTCTGTGCTCGCCAGCTTTTTCTCCAAAACCATTCAATTCTTTTTTTAGTGCTGGGTAAAATATATTTTTAATTAAAGTTGTTTTTCCAGAACCAGAAACACCTATTACAACAGTCATACAGTTTAAAGGAATATCTATAGATACGTTTTTTAAATTAAACTGGCTTGCTCCTATTAATTGAATTTTGTTAATGCTTTTTCTTCTTGTTTTAGGCAAAACAATTTCCTTTTTACCAGTAATATATTCAGCTGTTAAACTATTTTTTGCATTTACAATATCTACTGCATCGCCTGCAAAAACTACTTCGCCACCATTTATTCCAGCTTTTGGCCCCATATCTACCAAAAAGTCTGCGGCGTTTATCATATCTTCATCATGTTCTACTACTACTACGGTATTTCCAAGGTCTCGTAGTCTTTTCAATACAGAAATTAGTCGTTGCGTATCTCTAGAATGCAAACCAATACTTGGCTCGTCTAGTATATACATAGATGAAGTCAAATTACTTCCCAGACTTCTAGTTAGTTTTATTCTTTGCGACTCCCCACCAGAAAGTGTTCCTGCCAGTCTATTTAAAGATAAATAACCCAAACCAACTTCTAGCATGGTTTTTAGTCTGGTTTTAATTTCAAACAAAATTCTTTTAGACGCTTCTTTCTGAAATTTGTCTAAAGTAATTTCTTCAAAAAAAGCATACAATTTTTCAATTGGTAGCATTAGTAATTCTCCAATACTTTTTTCATCAATTTTTACATATTGAACTTCTTTTCTTAACCTAGAACCATCGCACTGGCTGCACTTTGTTTTGCCTCTATACCTAGAAAGCATAACACGGTATTGTATTTTATAACTCTGCGATTCTACTTCTTTAAAAAATTTATTAATGCCGGCAAAATGCTTATTTCCTGTCCAAACTAGTTTTTGCTGCGCTTTGGTAAGTTCATTAAATGGTTTATGAATAGGAAAATCAAACATATCTGCACTATAAACTAGTTCGCGTTTCCATTCTTGCATTTTGTCGCCTTTCCAGGCTACAACAGCATCGTCATATATAGATTTTCGCTTGTCTGGAATAACTAAGTCTTCATCTATTCCTATCATAGTACCAAAACCTTCGCACTGGGTACAGGCTCCTACTGGACTATTAAAATTAAAAAACTGAACGCTTGGTTCAGTAAAAACCATTCCGTCTCTTTCAAATCTATTATTGAAACTTGTAGATTCTCCACCCATCACTTCTATAATACATTCGCCTTCGCTTTCTTGAAAACATGTTTGTATAGAATCTGCTAGTCTTCCTCTAATTTTTTCTTCTTTTTTAAGTACAATTCTATCTACTACTATATTTATGTCTACGTTTTTCTTAGTAGAATCATCTTCGAGTAAGCTCGTAATTTTTATAACAGTACCACCTACACTAACTCTAGAAAAGCCTTTTTGGTTTAATAAGTGAAGTTCTTCTTTCCAGTTGTTTTTTATATGCTTTGGGAAAGAAATTAAAATTTTATCTGTTTCATTTTGTGTAAAAATAAATTCAACAACATCTTTAATTTCATCTTTTTTTACCAACTCACCAGTTTTTGGCGAATATGTTTTGCCTAGGCGTGCATAAAGTACTCGTAGATAATCGTAAATTTCTGTAAGCGAACCCACAGTTGCTCTTGTAGTCTTCCCAGAAGTATTTTGGTCTATTGCTATTGCTGGTGTAAGTCCTTTTATATAGGCTACATCTGGTTTGTTCATTCTATCTAAAAACTGACGTGCATAGGAAGAAAGACTTTCTACATATCTTCTTTGCCCTTCAGCAAAAAGTGTATGTATACAAAGCGAAGACTTTCCCGAGCCAGAAACTCCAGTAAAAACCACCATTTGATTTTTTGGAAAAACCAAGTCAACATTTTTTAGATTGTGAACATTAGCTCCTTTTATTTCGATGTGTGTATTTGCGCTTTTTTTCATAGATTTCTTCAAGACTTGCAAAGATACAGCGCATTTACGAATTAACTATTTATGACTTACTATTTATTTTGAGTTAAGTTTTAGCCAAAAAACACAAAAAAGTAGACTTTCGTTACAATTTATTGCCTTCGCAGTCTTAAATTATCTTGATTTTTAACTTTTTTTACAAAAAAAATACATTTTCATTTGGTTTTCTAAATTATTAATCTATATTTACATCATATTCATAGAGAATAAAGCTACACATAAACTTAAAAATAAACGCATATAGACAAAACTTTACTTTAACTGAAATTCATTTTTGATTGTATTAATTCAATCCAATCTTAAAAAAATACCAGTATATATTATTATAACAATTAAAAGTAAAGATATGCGTAAGACAATCAAAACAGACGAAGCATTAGTAAAGGAATACTTAACAGGAAACTCTTTAGCACTAGAAATTTTAATTAATAGACATAGAGATAAAGTCTATACATCTATTATTATTTTCACAAAAGATAAATACCTTGCTGAAGATTTATTTCAAGATACTTTTATAAAAGTTATAGATAAACTTAAAGCTGGTAAATATAAAGAAGAAGGTAAATTTAAACCTTGGGTAATGCGTATTGCATACAATATATGTATAGATAATTACAGAAAAACAAAAAGAAAACCAAGAGTTGTAAATTCTGATAGCTTCGATATTTTTGATATTTTGCCAATTCAAGAAGATAGCCCAGAAGACAAAATGATTGAAAATCAATCTAAATGTAAAGTACGTAAACTTTTAGATGAATTACCAGAAGATCAAAGAGAAATAGTTCTTTTAAGACATTACTACGATTTTAGCTTTAAAGAAATAGCAGAACTTTGTAACATAAGTATTAATACTGCGCTAGGAAGAATGCGTTATGCATTAATTAATCTTAGAAAAGTTGTGGCAGTAAAGCAAATTCAATTATAATATTTATTGAAAATTAGAAAATACAAATGCCCTTCAATTCATTCTTGAAGGGCATTTTTTATAAAATAAAATTTAGCATGAAATATTTAATTTTAGTATCCATAATATCACTTAGTCTTTTTGCTTGCGAAAATCAAAAAGACGAATCAGTTTCTAATATTCAAGAAAAAATAGAGCTTACAACTTATCAAACAGGCGACATTGTTTTTCAGACATCAACATCAAGCCAAAGTAAAGCTATTCAGTTAGCTACAAATTCGAAATATAGTCATGTTGGTATAATTGTAAATGAACAAAACAAACTTTATGTTTTAGAAGCTGTACAACCAGTAAAACTCACATTACTAAACGAATGGATAAATAGAGGCAAGGCAAATCATTTTGTAGTAAAAAGACTAGAAAATGCTGATGAAATTTTAACCAAAAACAAAATTCAAAAAGCAGTTAAAGTAGGAAAAAAAATGATTGGTAAAAACTATGATAGTGCTTTTGAATGGTCAAACAAGAAAATTTATTGTTCAGAGTTAGTATGGAAAATTTATAAAGAAGGTTTAAATATTAAACTTTGTGATTTGAAAAAACTAAAAGATTTTAATCTTGAAAACGAAGTAGTAAAAGCAAAACTAAAAGAACGCTATGGAAATAAAATTCCAATGAATGAAAAAGTTGTATCTCCGCAAGATATTTTTGAATCGAAAAAACTTATAACAATTTATTAAGACAAATAAAAAAGCGACTTACAAAAAAAATGTAAGTCGCTTTCAATATATAATTTAAAGAATTTTCTATTAAGGGAAAACACCTCTTTCTTTGTAAGTAACTTCCAATCTTTTTAAAGCAACTATATATGCTGCAGTTCTCCAATCTGTATTGTATTCTTTAGCTGCGTTTACAGTATTTTCAAAAGAAGCCTCTAACTTTTCTTCAAGCAAACTAAGTACATGATCTATTTTCCAGTTTTCTGCTCTTTTGTTTTGTAACCATTCATAGTAGCTTCCTATTACACCACCGCCGTTACATAAAATATCGGGTATTACATCAATACCTCTTATTAAAAGTTTAGCTTCTGCTGCTACATCTGTAGGGCCGTTTGCTCCTTCTGCAATTAATGAAGCTTTTATAGTATCTACATTTTCTAAAGTTATTTGATTTCCTAAAGCTGCTGGAATAGCTATATCACAATCTACACCATAAAAATCTTTCGAGTTCATTTCTTCAGCATTTGGAAAACCTTTTATTGCGCCACCATTTGCTTTAGCGTATGCCAATAATTCTTCTGGATCAATTCCATCTTCGTTAAATATTGTAGCACTTGCATCTTGCACGGCTGTCATTTTAGCACCCAATTTATTCATAAAATGTGCCGCCCAATAGCCTACATTACCAAAACCTTGAACAATGTAACTTTTTCCTTTAATTTCTTTATTTTTTAAAGCCGCCCAAGATTTTATAGTAGCCACTACTCCAAATCCTGTAGCTCTATCTCTTCCTGCCAAACCACCCGAACCTACAGGTTTCCCTGTAACTACGTGAAGATTTGTATGTCTCATTCCTGGTGCTTTTGTTGAAACAAAAAAGTCAGAAATCCAAGCCATTATTTGTGCATTGGTATTTACATCTGGTGCAGGAATATCATGGTCAGGACCTATATTTTCTCCTAGTGCATAAGTAAATCTTCTTGTTATTCTCTCTAGTTCAGAAATAGAATATTTTTTTGGATCTATTTCTATTCCTCCTTTTCCACCTCCATAAGGTAAGCCAGCCAATGCCGTTTTCCAAGTCATCCAAATAGCAAGTGCTCTCGCTGCATCAATATCTACAGTTGGGTGATACCTTAAACCACCTTTATATGGGCCAAGTGCATTATTGTGCTGAACTCTGTAGCCAGTAAAAACTTCAATTTTACCGTTGTCTAATTTTACTGGAAAATGAACTACTATTTCGTTGTTAGTAGATGAAAGTATTTTACGAACACCTTCATCTAAATTCATTACATCTGCTGCATGGTTAAACTGTTTCATTACGTTTTCATACATGCCAGTTTTTTTCTTTACTGTCTCTGTCTTCATATATTTTTTACTTAATGGTTTTGATTTATCATGTAAAATTAAACAAAAAAAATAGTATTGCTCCTAAATTTTATGTTTATATGTGTTTAACACCTCTATTTTATCAATATTTTTGGTGTTTTTTGAACTTATAATAGATATGTTTCTATAGACTTATAATTTTCATTTTTTTTTCGCAAATTTGCAGCTATAAAACAAATCAACTTATGCCAAAAATTTCTCAAAAAGGCTTAAATATGCCTGAATCTCCAATTAGAAAACTAGTTCCATTTGCTGAGGCAGCAAAACAAAAAGGAGTAGAAGTGTTTCATTTAAATATTGGTCAGCCAGATATTAAAACACCCGATTCTGCTTTAAAAGCTATTAAAGAAAATACGATAGACGTTTTAGCATATAGTCATTCTGCTGGTTTTCAGTCGTATAGAAATAAACTGGCTACATATTATCAAAACAATAATATGAATGTTACAGCAGAAGATATTATTGTAACAACTGGTGGTTCTGAGGCATTGCTTTTTACTATTGGAAGCATTGCAGATGCTGGTGATGAAATTATTATTCCTGAACCTTTTTATGCCAATTACAATGGTTTTTCTCAAGCTTCGGGTGTAAAAGTTGTACCTGTAGTTTCTTCTATAGACCAAAATTTTGCATTACCAAAAATAGAAGAATTTGAAAAATTAATTACTTCAAAAACAAAAGCAATATTAATATGTAACCCTGGAAACCCTACAGGATATTTATATAGTAAAGAAGAAATGGAAAAGCTAAAAACAATGGTTTTAAAACACGATTTGTTTTTAATAGCAGACGAAGTTTATAGAGAATTTGTATATGATGGCTACGAGCATCATTCTGTATTGCACCAAGAAGGTTTAGAGCAAAATGCAATTGTTATAGACTCTGTTTCTAAGCGATACTCTATGTGTGGCGCAAGAATTGGCTGTATAGTTTCAAAAAACAAAAAGCTTATTGCAACTGCTTTAAAATTTGCGCAGGCAAGATTAAGCCCACCTACCTATGCTCAAATAGCAAGTGAAGCAGCCTTAGACACACCACAATCTTATTTTGATGATGTAATAACAGAATACAAAGCAAGAAGAGACACTTTAATAGATGGCTTAAAACAAATAGAAGGCGTAAAAGTTGCCGTTCCAAAAGGTGCTTTTTATTGTATAGCAGCTTTGCCCGTAGATAGTGCAGAAAAATTTGCACAATGGATTTTAGAAGATTTTTCTAACAAAAACCAAACTGTTATGGTGGCACCAGCAGCAGGTTTTTATGCTACGGCAGGTCTTGGAGAAAAAGAAATAAGAATTGCCTATGTGCTTAAAAAAGAAAATTTAACTCGCTCTGTTGAGTTGTTAAAACTTGCTATTGAAGCTTATAATGCAAAGTAATTATATATATACAATGCAGCTAATTTTATTAACTACTGGGTAGATGGCTTACTTATATCGCTTTCAAAGTTAGAGTATGTACGCTGCGAAACTTGCACATAATCTGCTATTTCTTGTTGTGATAGTTTCTTGTTATCACGTTTATTCTTTAGTTCATAACATATTTTCACAGGGCATAGAAATAATATAAATGCCATTTTAAAGAATATATACTAAGATTTAGAACCTTAATGTAAGGTTTTGTGTTTTATTTGACATATATTAGCCAACGAACTAATTTAAAAATCGATGCATTTTGAATAATTTCAAACACAATAGCTTTATATATTACCCAACATGCAGGTACGCCTTTATGCTTCCTTAGCTATTGTATTTATAAAATTAAAAGCACTTAAAACAAAACAACAATTCCCAATAAGCACTTAATTTTAAAACAATATATCAATGAAAAATAATAAACTATATTTAACCATACTAAGTTTTGTAAGTATGCTGACACTTTCAGCACAAATAGATAGTGTATACTACTACAATCCGGATAGTACAAAAGAAATGTTTTATGTACAAAAAGACATGTATAACTTTAGGCTTGCCAATGGGGCGGAATTCAACTTATCTTCTTCAAATGCAATAGTTGACGAAATTCAACATTTATTAAAAACACCAAGAAAGCTAAATTTAATAAAATTTACTAATGGAGTAACAGAAGCCGACATTCAAAATTTCATATCAACAAATTTAAACATCCCAGAATTTGAATTTGCTGCTAAAGTTATGTCTAAAGATATAAACTCATTGACAGATTATTCTCAAGAAAAATTTCTAACAACAGATGACTTACTTTTGGTAACTTTTAAAGACCCATTGATAAGCCAAGCAGATATTGATGCCTTTATGAATAGGCATGATTTAATACTTGAACAAGCACC
>CAKZQD010000012.1 GCA_937139485.1 uncultured Bacteroidota bacterium
TCTACTCAGGCAATAAATAATTCCACTTTCAAAAGGATGTTTGTTTACGATTTCAACAATCTTTTTTGCTCGGTTTTTAGCTGCTAAAACATTCAAACTCAAATTTGGTCTATCGAAACTATCTAGGTAAGTATTTTCTTCAGAAATATGCAATTGCTCGCAAATATCAAAGCGTGTTTGCTTATCGGCAGTTGCGGTAAGCGCAACAATTGCTTTATTAGGAAACTTTTGTTTTATGGCACTCAATTTTGTGTATTCTGGCCTAAAATCGTGTCCCCAACTCGAAATACAATGTGCTTCATCTATAGCAAAAAAGGAGATATTTAAAGTAGTTAAATAGTCTATAAAATTTTCAGAAAGTAATTTTTCTGGTGAAACATAAAGCAATTTCAGTTCATTATTTTGAATTTTTTTGTAGATATTTTGTCGTTCTCCTGCATCTAAACTACTATTTATACAAGCAGCAGAAATTCCATTTTGAGTTAAACTATTTACTTGGTCTTTCATCAGCGCAATCAAAGGAGAAATTACTACTGCAATTCCTTCAGAAGCAACAGCTGCCATTTGAAAAATAAGCGATTTTCCACCACCAGTTGGCATAATAGTTAAAACATCTTCTTGCTTTAAAATTTTATGAATGACATCTTTTTGGAAAGATCTAAAATTGTTGTATCCAAAATATTTTTTTAAGTGCGTATATAAAGTTTCATCATTTAACATTTTGTAAAAGTACAATTCTAAATAGTATTTATATAAGACAGCAAAGCCTCATTAAAGAATACTTTAATAAGGCTTAAACTTTAAAACAACTAATAATTTTGTTTCTGTTATTTATAATTTAAAAAATAATTATTTAATACAAGAACAAGGTACTGGTATAAACTCAACATATTCAGAAATAGATGGTTTGCCATAATTAGAACCATTATACTCTTGTGATATTAAAATTTCTTGAAAGCCACAAGTACCATCTTCATTAACAATTCCAGCTTGTGCATAGGCATTACGTCTTAAAGGTATTCCTGTATATTCATTTCGCTCTATATCCCAACTACTACTTGTAATAGTCATACTTTTCGCTGTACCTTTTACTTTGTTTTCAATTTCTATTTCGTTCATACCTCTTTTTGGTGTTTTACATAATACTGGATGATTTGATTTCACCATAGGATTGCTAACATTTAAATTAAAACTACCTACAGCAGCTGGTTCACTTATCATAATTTCTGTATTTTTATCAATACCGCTTACATAAATATATGGATAGATTTCTACTTTTATGCTATGCTGTCCAGCAGAAATAATATTTTCTATTTTAGAAGTAAAATCTATAAAATCTTGCATTCCTGAAGAATTTTCGCCTCCAGAATTAAGGAAATATTCTCCTCTAAAAGTTGTCCATTCACTTTTTGCTTTTAAGCTCATTCCATTATGATCTCGTATAGATGAGTGAATTTGTTTTTCATCTAAATAAAATATTGTCTTATATGTTCCATATTCTTCAAACTCTCTTTCAATAATCCCTTCAGATTTTGCTCGACTTGATAATTTGTTTAAAAAACTATCATCTAAATAAACCCTAAAGCAAATATCTTCACTAAAAGTAAAATTAGTTTTAAACTGACTTACATTTTCATTTTTAAAGGCTATTGGACTTTCAGAAAATATTATTTTTCCTTGATTTTTGCTATGAACATCACTTGTTATTCCTTGCGAATCATAACTACCTGAACTAGATTCAGATTTTTTTGTGATATTTTCAAGTTTTTCTTTTAGATTTCCAAACTGTGAGTAACTGCTATTAACGATTATAGTAACGATAAACAATGTGATGATTAATTTTAATGATTTCATGATTTTTATTATTTACTTTTATAATTTATTTATTTTTAAAATTTTAAACTTATTTGATTCCATATTGCTTTCTATGACAACCATATACAAACCTGCGCTATAATTTGACATATCTATAAAGTTTTTATTCGTTTGAAATAATTCCTTGCCTTCTAAATTATAAAGGCGAATATTCAAAATTGATTTCGTTGATATAATGTTTAATATATTTGATACCGGATTTGGAAATACTGAAATATAATTATTACTAAGGTCATTGATTGAAACATTATTTACGTCAACACAACTTGATTCATACGTACAAGTATTTTTTGAAACACTACAAGCAAAACTTCCATTATATTCTGCAAAATAATTTTGTTCTGTAGCTCCTTCAATGATTTCATTTGTTGCGCAATTTATCCATTGATATGCAACTGCAGATTCTGCAATTGTTAATTTATTAGCATCTATATTAATGTTTAAATCAACATCTTCAACCAATAAATTAATTTCAATAATACTATCACAAGTGTACTGATTTTGTAAAGTATCAAAGTATTGACCTGTTGTATTGTAGCTATTCATTCCGCTTGGTGTGGTATAGCTTTCACCATTACATATAGATACATTTATACTTTCTGAAGTAATTGGGTTTACTGTTAAGTTTATTGTTATTATGCTATCACAAGCAAAACTATTTTGCAATGTATCAAAGTAAAAACCTGTTGAAAATAAAGTATCATTCTGATAAGGAGTAATATAATAAGAGTCTGAACAAATGGTCTCATTAATTGACCAACCATCTAAACTTCTAACAATTAAATTAATGGTAATTATACTATCACAACCATCAACAGTTGAAATAGTATCTATATATTGCTGTGTAGTCAATAAAGTATCTGAACCAGAAGGCACAATATAACTTGAACCAAAACATAACTCTTCATTTATGGTAGAGCTTTGATGACTACAATAACAATATTCTCCAAAATTAGTTTGTACATCAATAATAGTCCAGTTATTAGCTGAATAAGTTGAATCATCTACGTTTATACAATGTAAATTGGGATTTCCAGTTGCATATAAATTTAAAAGATTATTATTTCCACCACTTTTCAAGTTTAAATATTCTAATTGATTATTAATTGCTGCAATATTTTCTACTAAAGGACATAAACTAACATCTAAATGTGTAATTAAATTATTGTGAACAAATAAGGTTTTCAAATTCCCTAGATGTGATACATCTATTGCTTGAATAAAGTTATTATTTATGTATAAATTTTGAATTTGCGAATTATTATTAATATTTAGATTGGTAAGTTGATTACTAGTAGTTTTAAAAGTTTCCAATCCAGTATTTTGTGTTAAATCTACATTAGAAATTTGGTTGGAACTAATATTTAAAAATTCTAAAAGAGTATTATTTATCATATCAATACTTGCCAATTGATTAGATGAACAGTTTAAAATAGTTAAATTAGTTAAGCTAGAAATATTCAATGTCGTTATTTGATTTGAAGAACAGTTTAAACTAGTTAAATTTGTTAAGCTAGAAATGTTTAATGTTGTTAATTGATTTGAAATACAATTTAAGCTAGTTAAATTAGTTAAGCTAGAAATGTTTAATGCTGTCAAATTGTTTCCATGACACGACAAAATCGTAAGTCCTACAAAATCTTCAATACCAGTTAAATCATTGATGTAATTATTGGGAACAGAAAGTACTGTTAAAGAGTTTATATTTGAGGTTGGAACAGAATCATTCAAAACACCAGAATCATAACCAAGATCAATCAAAGCTTGTTCAAAGTTATCATCTGGCACATAAGTATTTTGAGACTGAGCACCAGAAAATAAAATAGTTAATATTATTAAAAATATTTGTTTCATTGTCTTATTAATTCCTTTTTAGTTAATAAGTGCAAATATGATTTAATATTGAAAATATTTTTTTTAAAAAAAAATGATAAATACGGTATTTCAAAGTAATTTTGAACTATAAAAAAAACAGAAATGCCAAGCTTAAAAGAACTTCACCAATTATATCATAGATTAGAAAAAAATGAGAAAAAATACCTCAACTTACACATACAGTACAATGCAGGCAAGGCAAAAGAAGACTATCTTATACAAATTAATAACTTAAAATCTGTTTCAACTTTCGATGAAAAAAAACTCAAAAACAAAATGCTTAAGTTGAAAAGCAAAAGAGTTTCTGAACTGAACACTAATTTATTCAACTTTATATGTAACAGCTTATTACTTTTTACATCCAATGAAAATAATAACATCAAAATTTTAAAAGATATTCAAATAGCAGAAGTATTAAGATTAAAAGGATTGAATAAAGTAGCAGAAAAAAAATTAGATAAAACTATAAAAAATTACCAAAATTACGATTCATCCGAATTAATGTGTTTTGCTAAAAAGATTCAATTTAAAACTCAAATGTCTAGTCGTACAAGTTTCAGTATATTAATTGAAACTTTAGAAAATAAAATTCAAGATGGAAAAAACGGAAATATAGAAAGTCAATATCAAATATTAAATCTTGAAATGAATAAATTATTAAGTAAAAATTTCTTTCCAAGATCTGCAAAAGACGCTAAAGATTATGAAAACCTTCTTAATAATAATTTGTTAAAAAATAATTCTAAAGCTAGTACAAAATATGCAATGCATTTTTATTATATGATAAAAGCACCTTTGTTAACTATTTTAAATGAGTTTGATAAAGCCAATGAACTTTGTATAGAAGCTATTGATTTTGTAAAAAATAATTTTGATTTAAAAAAAGATCCTTACCCATTATATCATCAATTATTAAGATACTTCCATGTTCAATTAAGTAATAAAGATTCTAATAATATTATAAACACACTTAATGAAATTGAAAAACTTGTACACAGTAATATTAAATCAAAAATACCAGAATTATGGATGATAGCACTTGATGCATATTTGAATAAATCTATTATAGACAAAAACTATTCTGAGGGAATAAATTATTTCGAAAAAAATACCAAAAATTATCTTGATGAAAACTTCTTAAATATAAAAAGATTAGACGCTAGAGCATTTTTATTAGCTAGGGTTTATTTTTTAAACAAAAATTATGACAAAGCCATTCATTATGCACAAATGGCACTAAACGGAGAAGAGTATAAATATAAAAATTCATATATAACTTGTAAATTTCTTATTCTGATGGCATATTATAATTTAGGAAATATGAAGCTTGTTCATTATACTTCGAAATCACTTTACATGTCATTATACAAAGAGGAATATTTACACAAACCAGAAAAAGCAGTATTATCTTTTTTGAAAAGCATAGAAAATACTTTAGATATAAATAAGAATCTTCAAAAACTAAGAAAAACTTTAACAATTGAATCAGAAAAAGATTATAATGAAGTATTCTTTAGTAATGGTGATTATTTTGAATGGTTAAAAATTGAAGGTAAGGGTTAACTTTTAGCAACACCCAAATGAAAAAGTGCATCACCTTTATTTACAATTGGTGTAGTGTTTACAGCAAAAATATAACCATCACTTGGTGCTTTTACTTTGCGTTCAAATTCTCCAAAAGGATCTGAAATAGTTCCCAAAACATCTTTTGCTCGCACATAAGTATCATTTTGTAAATCACAATTAAACAAACCAGAATATGGCGCTCTTATCCATTTAGAACGATCTAAAACAACACAATTATTTTCAAACTCAACTTCACCTTCTAAAAAACCTAAGTGCTTTAAAACATTTTTTGCTCCAGAAACACCTGCAGTTACAATTTCAGAATTTATCTCGTTAGATTTTCCTCCTTCAAACAAAATTGCTTTTTTCCCCATTTTATAAAGCGTAAATCGAAGCGATTTTGGAATATAATTTGAATTTAATAAAAAAGGTGCATTAAATATTTTTGCCAATTCCAATGTTTCTTTATCTTCAAAACTACAACGTACTTGAGGTGCATTACTCCTTTCTTTTCCGCCAGTATGAAAATCTATTACATAATCAACTAATGGAGCTATTTCTTTGGTAAATTTATATGCAAACTGACTTGCCAATGAACCACTAGCACTACCCGGAAACATTCTATTCAAATCTCTTCCATCAGGAAATTCTCTCGATAAATTTAAAAACCCAAATACATTAAATACAGGAATACAAATTATTGTTCCTGCTACTGGTCTATTGAGCTTTAGTTTTATAAGTTTTCTAACTATAGCTACACCGTTTACTTCATCACCATGAACACCTCCAAGCAAGAGAATTGTTGGGCCTGGCTTTTTTCCTCTAGAAACAATCACAGGAATATTCATTGTGTTTCTGGTGTGTAATTTAGCAACTTCAATTTCTAAAATTACCGTTTTCCCTGGCAAAACATTTTTACCAAGTATAGTAAAATCTTGCTTAGACACTTCTTTCTATATATCTGATGATTTTTTTAGCAACATCTACTTTTGTTGCCTTTTCTATTCCCTCTAAACCAGGCGAAGAGTTTACCTCTAATACCAATGGTCCTTTTGAAGATTGTAACAAATCAACACCAGCCACAGCCAAACCAAGAGCTTTTGCAGCTTTCAAAGCCGTATTTTCTTCTTCATCTGAAAGTTCTATAATTGTAGCAGAACCACCTCTATGTAAGTTAGATCTAAATTCACCTTCTTTTCCTTGGCGTTTCATAGCTCCTACTACTACTCCATCAACTATAAAAACTCTAATGTCTGCACCTCCAGCTTCTTTTATAAATTCTTGTCCTATAACTCTTGCTCCCAAACCGTTAAAAGCTTCCAAAACAGAAGTTGCGGCATTTTTTGTTTCTGCCAAAACAACTCCAAGACCTTGCGTACCTTCTAGTAATTTTAAAACTAGTGGTGCACCACCAAGGCTATCTACAAAATGTTCTACATCTTTGGTGTAGTTTGTAAATACAGTTTTAGGTAAGCCAACTCCAGCTTTTGCAAGTATTTGTAAACTGCTCAGTTTGTCTCTAGAACGTACTAGTGCTATAGAACCTACGGCTGTAAATACTTTCATCATTTCAAACTGACGCACTACCGTAGTTCCATAAAAAGTAACAGAAGCACCAATTCTTGGAATAATTGCATCAATATCATTCAAATATGCTCCTTTGTAATATATTCTTGGTTTCTTTTTTTCAAGTTCTATATTACATTTTAAATGGTCTACAACTATCATATCGTGTCCTCTGGCTTCTCCTGCTTCTACTAAGCGAGATGTAGAATATAAATTTGGGTTTCTTGATAAAATTGCGATTTTCATTAACGTGCTTTATTTTTTTTAGTATTGTAATTGGCAATGCAAAACTAATGTTTTGAAACATTTAATTTCATATTGTAAGAAAGATTAGTCAATGAAGTGTCCACAATAAATTTGTTGTTTAAAAGTTTTCTTCCAATTAATACAGGAAATCTCATTTCGCTTCTTTCACTTAAAGACAATTCTATGCTATACGATTTGTTGAAAATTAAAATTTTAGTTTTAATAATATAGCGTTTTTCTTCTGAACCATTAGAACTTTTAATTTTTTTTTCTTTAAATTTTTTCACTTTAAATTTTTTATATTTATAGTCTTTATGGTTTGGATCTAACAATTGAAATTCAATGTACCGAACACCTTCTTCTTCTATTTCTTTAATTTTATGACAGTGTATAGAAGATGTATAGGCGCCTGTATCTATTTTAATATCGATATCATACAAACCCAACTCAAGAAAATCTGCCTTATCTTTTTTGCCAATGGTTATTTTTTTTTTCACGGTTTTTATTTGCAGTTTATAAACATTCTGAAACAAATGTAATTCAATATTTTAGAATCAAATTAATATTTCTATTCTCAGAAAAAATTTCGACAATATTAAATATGTGTTTATACTAAATGTTTTACAAACTTGGAAAACTCTAAAAAAACGTAAAAAATGTAATTATACTTTTGATTCTAATGGTTAAACACCCAAAACATCTTTTAAAGCATTGTTAAATTCATCAGAAACAATTTTGCCTTCTTTAAAATGCTCATAAAACTGTGGTAAAGAAAAGCTTCCAATAAGATCAGCACCTTGAAAAGGAAAACTAGCCAAAGCAGTCTGCATAACACTAGCACCTCCTCTTGCTCCAGGCGAAGTACTTAATAGTAACATTTGCTTATTCTCCCAAATTTTTCCTTCTAAACGAGATTTCCAATCCATTATATTTTTAAACGCTACAGTATAAGAACCATTATGCTCAGCTAATGAAATAATTATTAAATCAGCATCTTGTAACAAGTTTTGAAAATCTGTAGCTTTTTGTGGAATCCCTTTTTCTTTTTCTAAGTCAACACCAAATAAAGGCATTTCAAAATCATTAAGGTTTATAACACTTATAGAGGCATTAGGAATTAAACTTGCTGCATAATTTGCCAACTGTTTATTGATAGAGTTTTTACTATTACTTGCACCAAAAGCTAGTACTTTTTTACTCATAAAATTGTATATATAATGTTTGAAAAGCTGTAAAGTTAGAAAAATCATAATAAAAACACTATCTTTGCAGCTTTAAATAAACCAGTTGGTCATTTTTGCTGCCGTGTGATTACAAATTTTACAGTAGAAAAGACCGGCACAAAATGAACATAATGGAGAATACCACTGACGAGTTTGCAGAAGATGCAAATTTTACAAACGATGATGCTGTAAATGCAGATCACGACAAAATAGCTAACGACTTACTTGACAAAGTTAAAAATGCAGTTGAAAAACCTGCAAAAGCTAAAACTACAAAAGTAAAAGAAGAAGAAATTTCTGAAGAAGATGAAATAGCAGCTTTAGAAGCAAAGCTAGCAGCTATAAAATCTAAAAAAACAAAATCTGAAAAAAACATTGCAGATGTTGTTGCAAAAGCAGATGCAGAAGAAGATTTAGAAAATAATACTTTATCTGAAAAGAAACTTACTAAGTCTGATGACGAAGAAGCCTACCAAGAAGATAAGCCAGAAAAAAGTGATGAAGAAAAAACAAAATTCGCTGATTTAGGCTTAGACGGAGATATTTTAGACGCCTTAAATAAAAAAGGTTATGAATTTCCAACTCCAATTCAAGAAAATGTAATTCCATTGCTTTTAAAAGGTGGAATAGATGTAATAGGGCAAGCACAAACTGGTACAGGTAAAACCGCAGCATTTGGTTTACCTATTTTACAAAACATAGAAGAAGGTCGTAAGCAAACACAAGCTTTAATTTTAGCACCTACAAGAGAATTAGCAATACAAGTTGCCAATGAAATAAATTCTTTTAAAGGAAGAAAAAGATTAAACATTGTAACTGTATATGGTGGTCAACCTATTATGCAACAAATAAAAGACCTTAACAAAGGTGCAGATATAGTTGTAGGAACTCCTGGTAGAGTTATAGACTTAATGAAAAGAGGAAAGTTGAGAACTGGAGAAGTTGAATACTTTGTACTAGATGAAGCCGATGAAATGCTGAATATGGGTTTCATTGACGATATTGAGTGGATAATGGCAGAATGTAACGAAGACCGTCAGATGCTTTTATTTTCTGCTACAATGCCAAACAAAATAAAAAAATTGGCAAAAAAATACATGGGCGACTATGAGCTAGTAGCTGTAAAAAATAAAGAAGTTACCACTACAAATACTGAGCAAATTTATTATCCAGTATTTCCAAAAGATCGTTTCAAAGTACTAGAACGTATTTTACTAATGGAACCAGATTTTTATGGTATCATTTTTTCAAATACAAAACTTACTGCTGACGATATTACAAGAAAACTATTGAAAGATGGTATTAAAGCAGAAGCACTTCATGGTGACATAGCACAAAACCAAAGAGAAAGAATTTTAAAAAGATTTAAGGATAAAAAATGTACCGTTTTAGTTGCAACAGATGTAGCAGCAAGAGGTATAGATGTAAATGATTTAACACACGTAATCAACTATGGTTTGCCACAAGATTCTGAGGCTTATGTGCACAGAATAGGTAGAACTGGTAGAGCAGGAAAAAAAGGTAAAGCTATTTCTTTAGTATCTAACCAAGACATGAAACAACTGGTTGTAATAGAAGGTATTGCAAAAACTAAAATTAAAAAAGAAACACTTCCTGATGCAGATTCTTTAATTACAGAAAGAAAAAACGAAATTGCAGCAAGAATTTTAGACACAGAATTATCTGCCGATGACAATCATTTTCAAGACATTGCAGATGCACTTATAGAAGGTGGAGATTTGGAAGAAACTATTGCCAAAATCATTAAAGATGCTTATGGTAAAAGATTGAATATTGCTAAATTTGAAACAATAAAGCAACCAAAAAACCTTGATGGAAATAGTGCAGATGAAACAAGATTGTTTGT
>CAKZQD010000013.1 GCA_937139485.1 uncultured Bacteroidota bacterium
GAAACTTGCCCTTTCCAGGTGGATTGTATAGCACATGCTCAAGATACCATTGCGCAATTACCTATTAAATCAAAAAAAATAATTAAAAAGCATCGCCATTTTAATTATTATATACTTACTGATGCACAAAATATTTTAATAAAACAGCGTCAGAAACAAGATATTTGGAAAGCTTTATTTGAATTCCCAATGGTAGAATCTATCGATGCACTCTTTAAAGAAAAAGACCTATCAGCAATACTTAGCAAGACCTACCCAACTTTGCCCAAGCCCTGCTCTACACCTACTATTTCTACCATTTACAAGCAAACCTTAACCCACCAAAAAATACAAGCACAGTTTACAATGATTACATTTACCACCTTAAATAATGTGGAATTTGAAGAAAATTATACCCTTATAAGTAAAGAAAAGCTAAAAGAATATCCATTTCCAAAAATTATTAATGAATTTCTGAACGATTTTGATTTATAACCTTTAGCATACTTTAAGTATTTTATTTAAACACAAAATTTTGGAAACTGCGTATATTTGATTTAAATTAAAAATCAGAAGGAAATTTTTACTTCAAAATAAAAATAAAAATGAGAGGCGTTAACAAAGTAATTTTAGTAGGACATTTAGGAAAAGATCCAGAAGTAAGACATTTTGAAAACGATGGCGCTGTATGTAATTTTACAATGGCAACAAACAGAAGCTACAAAACCAAAGCAGGTGAAAAAGTAGAAGAAACAGAATGGCACAATTTAGTAATTTGGAGCAGAGGGCTTGTTGGCGTTGCTGAAAAATACTTAAAAAAAGGTGATCTATTATTTGTAGAAGGAAGATTGGCTACAAGAAGTTGGGACGACCAAAGTGGCGTAAAAAAATATACAACAGAAATTATTGTAGAAACATTTAAAATGCTAGGAGGAAAAAATGAAGGCGGCGGAAATTACCCACCAGCACCTTCTGCAGCAGATGCTCCAAAAGATGCACAAAAAGAATCTACAGCAGTAGAAACTGATGATGTAGATGATTTACCATTTTAATATTATTTGTTTAACTAAAATTTGCTTCGTTGGAAGGTGAAAGTTTGCCCCCTGGGGTCTCATATCATAATTATTTTTATTTACTTAGCATACTAAAGCAAGACATTAGTTCAGATGTACTTGCAGCTATTTTTGCAGTATTTGTATTGCTATTTTTGTCTGCTATAGTTTCTGGATCTGAAATTGCTTTTTTTTCTTTTGGTGCACCAGAAGAAGATGTTTTAAAAAATTCAGACAAGCCAAAAGATGCTAAAATTCTCAGCATTTTGGAAAGAAAAAGATTATTGCTTTCTACAATTTTAATTTCTAATAATTTTATAAATGTAGGAATCATTATTTTGTCTAATTATATTATTAGCAATGTTTTTAATTTTGGCAATCACAATTTTTTAGAAGTTCTTATAAACGTTGTTATTGTTACAGCTTTTTTAGTGTTTTTTGGCGAAGTAATGCCCAAAATATTAGCAAGTAGAAAAAACTTTGAATTTGCTCGTTTTACATTGCCATTTATTCAGTTTTTTAAAATGATTTTTTACCCTTTTGCTTTAGTATTGGCAAAGTTTGGAAATTTTTTAGACTCTAAAATAGAACGAAAAAGAGAAGCAATAAATTTAGACGAAATAGAAAAAGCCATAGACCTTGGCGTAGATGATAATACACAAGAACGAGACAAATCCTTGCTAAAAGGAATAGTTCACTTCGGAAACACTACCGTAAAGCAAATTATGAAACCAAGGGTGGATATTATTGCTATAAGTGCAGAAGAAAGTTTTGAAAACGTATTAGAACTTATAAAAGAAAGTGGATATTCTAGAATTCCAATTTTTGAAGAAAACATCGACAATATTATTGGTATTTTATACATTAAAGATTTACTAGAATTTCTTGGTAGCAATAAAAGTTTTAGGTGGCAAAGCACACTTCGAGAACCAAGTTTTACTTCAGAATCAAAAAAAATAGACGATTTGCTAAGAGAAATACAAATTTCTAAGCAGCACATGTACATTGTAGCAGACGAATACGGAGGCACGCTTGGTTTATTGTCTTTAGAAGATATACTAGAAGAAGTAGTAGGAGAAATTAATGACGAATTTGATGATGACGAAGAAGATGTAAGAAGAAATAAAGATGGATCTTTTCTTTTTGACGGCAAAACTTCTATTATAGATGTTTGTAAAACAATAGGTGTAGAATCTAGTAGATTTGAAGAAGAAAAAGGAGGCTCAGATACTTTGGCAGGTCTTATATTAGAAAATTTGGGCAGTATGCCAGAAGAAAATGATACAATATTTATAGACGAATTTGAGTTTAAAGTATTAGAAATAGAAAAGAATAGAATTAAGAAAATCTATTTAAAAATAAACGAAATAGAAGAAGAATAATGTTGTATCGAAATTTAATATTACTATTTATTGGGGCCTTGTTTTTTTCTTCTTGCGAAGAAACTGTTTATACACCAAAGCCAATTGCTTACCCAAGAATTCATTTCCCAGAAAAAGGCGATTATATAAATTATAAACTTGCTGACTGCCCTTTTAATTTTGAATATCCTAAATATGCTAGTTTGGAAAACGACCCTTCTGGCAAAGAAAAAAATCCTTGTTGGTTCAATATAAACTTTGACGATTTTAATGCTAAAATATATATGTCTTACAAAGAAATTGGTTCTGAAATTTCTTTAGAAAAAGTATTGGAAGACGCACACAAACTTAAAAACGCACACAACAAAAAAGCTGACTATATAGATGAAGCAGTAATAAAAAACAAAAACGGAGTAGAAGGAGAATTATCTGAAATTGGAGGAAATGTAGCAACAAATGTTCAATTTTATTTATCAGACTACGAAAACCATTATATAAGAGGTGCACTTTATTTCAGGGCCACACCAAATATAGATTCTGTTCAACCCATTGTAGATTTTATAAAAGCAGATATGATGCACGTTTTCGAAACTTTTAATTGGGAATAATTTTGTCTATTTTTGTTGAAATTCAAAATTCAATGAAAAAAATTACGATTCTATTTTTTATACTTACATTTCTTTCTTGTAAAAAGAACGAAGTTACAACCGAGCCATACAATACCGAGCATACTATTGATTGGATGCAAGATTTAATAAAAAAATATCCAAGCAAAAACATTAGCTTAAAAGATATTTGTATGCCAAGAGCTCATGATGCAGCAATGTATGAAGTAAACAACTGCTACGCAGGAAATGCCTGCAATACCAAAACACAATACCGAACTATGAAATCTATGTTAGAATCTGGAATACGTGTTTTTGATGTGCGCCCAGTTTTAAAAGATGGCGTATTTTGGACTTATCACGCTACGCATTGCGAAGGTTTTGGGTGTGATGGTGTTTTATTAAAAACCTTTTTAGATGAAACAAAAACTTATCTCGAAAACCATAACGAATTGCTAATTTTTGATTTAACGCATTTTTGCAATACAAGTTCAGACGATATGGCGTTTTTAAATTTATTGAATACGAGTCTTGGAAATACAATTTACAAGCAAGATAGCACCAATTCAAATTTATTTATAAATACACCGCTTTCTGATATTATAAATGAAAACTCTGGCGGAAAAGTAGTGTTAAAAATGGAAGACTTATTGGCAAACAATCATCAAGAAGGTTATTTTAACAATACATTTATACCTGTAGAAGGAACATATGCAAACAAAGCAGATGCAGAAGAAATGAAAGCAGATCAAAAAGTAAAATTTACCGCATATAATAGTTCAAATGAATCTTTATTTAGAATTTCTTGGACAGTAACCATGGACAATGCTTTGGCGCTAAATTGTTTTAATGAAGACAGAAATCCATTGTCTATAGAAGATATTACCAAAGACGCTACAAATTTACTAGCATCAACTATTGATGAATGGATAAATAACGGCACAATACAAAAAGCAAAAATCCCAAACATTTTATCAGTAGATTTTGCTGATATATTTGTAACAGAACAATGCATTAAAATTTCTGAATTTAATTTGAATTAAAAACAATAGTAAATGATTAAATTTACCTGTTTATTATCGATTTGTTTATTGCTTTCTTGTGCATCAAAAGAAAAAAAAGTTGATTGGAATGATTCAAATAAAGATTCTATTACTTTAGAATGGACTGGGATGGAAATGGGTATTAATAAAATTCACATAAAAAGAGATTCTGAAGGAAATGGATTTGTAAAATTGGTTTATCATGGACAAAATGAAAAGCATTTTGGGAAGTTTACTTCAAATCCAAACAACAGTAGTTTTAGTTTTGTTCCTAATCAATCACAAATTGTTTCTCTTCAAAAATCACTTAACTATGAAAGTAATAATTTAATCATTGATACTAGAAAAGTTAAACATTCAGTAGTAGTTGTTGTACATAATACTAAAGGAGAAAAAATATTAGAAACACATCTAGATAAAAAGAAGCACATTTTTGAAATGGAAAATCATGAAAACAAAAGTGATTATATGGTTGAAATAAGAGTTGATAATTCTATGTATCAACTTGAGCCTTTAAATTTTAATTATTTTTATACTGGTGTAGATATTTCATCTATTCCTTCTTTCGATTTAATTTCTTTTCAAAAAGATTTAGATTCAATGAAAGTAACACTTTCTAAAAAAGCAGAAATAAAATCTTCGAGAACTTATTCAAAAAAACTATTTAAAAAGAAATATCCATACTTAAATTGAGCCAAAAACTAAATTTCGTCTAAAAAATAAGACTATTTCATTTTTTTAAAGATAAACTCAAAGCTTTTAAGACAATGAATAAAAAATTGAGGCGTTATTTTTACGTAAACTAAAAAATAGCAATGCAAAATCAGTTTGAAGTAATAGGCGGAAATAGATTAAAAGGAGAATTAATACCACAAGGAGCAAAAAATGAAGCATTACAAGTAATTTGTTGTGTGCTTATGACTGCCGAAAAAGTGACCATTGAAAATATTCCAGATATTAGAGATGCCAATTTTTTAATAGATTTATTAGAGGCGCTTGGTGTAAAAGTAGAAAGGAAAGGAAATGGCGTAGTCGATTTTCAAGCAGACGATATTGATTTAGATTATTTACAAACAGATGATTTTAGAAAAAGAGCATCTTCTTTAAGAGGTTCTATTATGATAATGGGACCTTTGCTTACCCGTTTCAAAAAAGCATATATGCCAAAACCTGGTGGCGATAAAATAGGCGCAAGACCACTTGATACACATTTTTTGGGTTTTACTAAATTAGGAGCAACCTATTCTTATGACTCTAATACAGGAATTTATACATTAAAAGCAGATAATTTAAAAGGAAAATATATTTTACTAGACGAGCCTTCTGTAACAGGAACAGCAAACATAGTAATGACCGCCGTAATGGCAAAAGGTAAAACAACTATTTATAACGCCGCCTGCGAACCATATTTGCAACAACTTTGTGGAATGCTAAACAGTATGGGCGCAAAAATAGAAGGTCTCGGTTCTAATTTGTTACATATTGAAGGTGTTTCTGAATTGGGAGGCTGTAAACATATCATTCTTCCAGATTTTATAGAAATTGGTTCGTTTATTGGCTTGGCGGCAGTTACACAATCAGATATTACTATAAAAAATTGTAGAATAGATAAACTAGGAAGAATACCAGAAACTTTTATGCGTTTAGGAATAAATGTAGAAATAAAAGGAGACGATATTAGAGTAAACCAATCTGGAGCTTATGAAATAAAAAAATTAATAGACGGAACTATTCCAACAATTTACGATGCTCCTTGGCCTGGTTTTACACCAGATTTATTGAGCATAATATTAGTAACCGCTATTCAAGCAAAAGGAACATTATTGGTGCATCAAAAAATGTTTGATAGTCGTTTGTTTTTTGTAGATAGGCTAAAAGATATGGGTGCACAAATTATACTTTGCGATCCGCACAGGGCTACTGTTATAGGTTTAAATAGAGAAAGAAGTCTAAGAGGAACTCAAATGTCTTCGCCAGATATTAGAGCAGGCGTTTCATTACTTATAGCGGCACTTTCTGCAGAAGGAAAAAGCATAATATCTAATATTCACCAAATAGATAGAGGCTACCAATATATAGATACTAGATTAAATGCTATTGGAGCACAAATAAAGCGACTATAATTTACGCTTTTACTAATTTTTCTTCTTCTTCAGATTTGAAACCATTATCTGGGTCGCTATAAAATTGGCTATACCAATTTCTCATCTGAATTATTGGACCATCTTCCTTTACAAGCAATGGTTTTTTGGCGAAGCCTTTTCTTTCCCAAATTAATATATCGTCATGAAACTGTGCAGCAGCTTCGCTTACAATATATCTTCTAGCAAATGGATTGGTTCCTTTTGGAGAAAAAATATAATCATCCATTCTTAATTTTAAAGGCCCAATTGGTGTAAATGTTTTTACTACCGTAATATCTTTAGCTAGTTTTGAATTTAGTCTAAAAATAAGAAAACCAGGTCCAAAATACCTTACCAATGCATCTCCACCAGCATCTTTTATTGGTTTTCCAGATTTTTTCCAGCATAGTTGAGCTACGTCTGTAAACCAAGCAAGGTGTTTTTCATCATCACCTTCTCCAAAGTTTATATTTACAGTATGGTCTACTTTTATATGGTTTTCTGAAAAAGGAACTGTCATTAAACCATGCACAAAGTTAAAATGACCATAATCTGCACCATTTTCAGCAAAATCTTGTAAGTGAATATTTAAAATATCACTAGTATTTCCATGTGAATTATAATTTGCTAATTCTGGTAAATAATTTTCAGGATTCCAGCTAGGAGCTTTATCTTCTGCGTGATACCAAACCAAAATTAAACCCCAAACTTCAAGCACTTCCCAAGTTTTTACCTTTGCTGCTTTTGGCGGTTCATCTTTTGAATAAGGAATATGACCGCACTGGCCGTCTTGTTTAAATTCCCAACCGTGAAATGGACAAACCAAATTGTTCCCTTTTACAAAACCATCTGCAAGGTTTGCATTTAAATGAGGACAAAAAACATCAAATACTTTTACAATACCGTTTTCACCTCTAAAAACTGCAAATTTTTGACCAAAAGCCTCAACTTGAATAACTTTTCCTTTTTTTACAGATGCAGAACTCGTTAAGTTAAACCAACCATTTGGAAATGGACTAGGATAATTTTCTACTCTTAAATTATGATCAAATTCGGTAGGACGAATTCTGCTTTTTTTAGGCTTAGAAAGTTTACTTAAAAATGTAAATATCAATGAAATAATGGTAATAATTACTGGCATAATAATAGTTATTTGAAATATTGCAGTAAAGGTAAAAAATAAAATAGACTCGAAAACATATAAGCATAAATTATTTTTGATTAAAACTTGTTAAACTAATCGCAAAAATCATTGATATTTCATGAAATTATATTAACTTAGAGAAAGATTATTTATTAACTAAAAAAACTTAATTTATGGATGTAATATTTGAATATCACGATGTAATGGCTAGCGATACAATTGAAAATTTTGCTAAAGAAAAATTAGATAAAATAGCCACTAAATATGAAATGGTAATTAGAGCAGATGTGTTTTTTAAAACAGAAAATACCTCTTCTGATGATACAGGAAAAATTTGTGGTATAAGACTAAGTTTACCTGGCCCAAGAATATTTGCAGAGTCAAGTAAAGAAAATTTTATGGTTGCTATTGCAGAAACAGCCAATGATTTAGAAAGACAGCTAAGAAAAAGAAAAGAAAAAATGCAAGCGCATTAAAATATTAAACTTAGTTTTAAAAACTCAAAAGGGTCTAATTGATGTCAATTAGACCCTTTTTTTTATGAAATAAGTTGATTAAAAGTACCCAGGACAAGAGTCGAACTTGCACGCCATTGCTGGCACAACCCCCTCAAGGTTGCGTGTCTACCAATTTCACCACCTGGGTATTTGCTAATTAATGAAAAGCAAAATTAAGTTTTATAACTTTGAAAGTATAACTTTGTACTATAAATTTATACTATGGGAGAAAAAATAAACACAAACAAAGCACCAAAACCTGTTGGTTCTTATCCTCATGCTAGAAAAGCTGGCGATTTATTATTTTTATCGGGCATTGGTCCTAGAACTACAGATGGAGATCATTCTAGTGTACCTGGTTTAGAAACTGATAAAAATGGAAACTTTAAAAACTTTGATTTTGCTGCGCAATGTCATTCTGTTTTTCAAAATGTACGAGCGGTTTTAGAAGCTAGCAATGCAGATTGGATGGATTTGGTAGACGTAACAGTTTTCTTAACAGATATGAAAAGAGATTTTCATACATATAATAAGATTTATGCAGAATATTTTAAAGACAATCAACCTTGCAGAACCACATGCGAGATTAAATCATTGCCAACACCAATAGCTATAGAATTAAAATGTATAGCTTATGTTGGAGATAAAAAATAATTTTTTCACAAACAATAAAAAGTGTTGCAAATTACTTGGCAGCATTTTTGTAATTTAGAACTTATAAAACAAATAATAATATGAAAACAACACAAAAATTAATAATAGCAATAATGAGTATTTTAACACTCCCTATTTTTGCACAAACTACTATCTCTGGAGTTTCTCTACCAGCTACTCAAACAGTGCAAGGAGCAGAATTAATGCTAAATGGTGGAGGTTTAAGAGAAAAACTTTGGATAGATTTATACGTTATAGGTCTTTATTTACCAAATAAAACTAGTGATGCTAAAGCAATTGTGAATAGCAATGAAACTTTGAATATGCATATAGATATAGTTTCTGGATTAGTTACAAGAGAAAAATTCTTAGACGCTGTAAACGAAGGTTTTGAAAATTCTACAAACGGAAATACGGCAAAATTTAAAGAAGAAATTAATGCTTTTATTGCAGCTTTTAATGAAGAAATTGTAAAAGGAGATGTTATAGACATTCAGTATAGTGCCAAGGCTGGTGTTGTAGTAATTAAAAATGGAAAAACACTTACAACAATAAAAGGTTTAGAATTTAAGAAAGCACTTGTTGGAATTTGGTTGGGAGAAAAACCTGCTGATAAAAAATTAAAAGCAGGAATGTTAGGAAATTAATAAAACCCAGTTTTTATAAAAAACTTAAAGCTCAAGTAATTATTTACTTGAGCTTTTTTTATGCTAAGCATTATTTTGCAATCACAATCTTTTGAATTATTGATGTTTTATTGGTATTTATCTCTACCAAATAAATTCCCTTGTTTAAATTTATTTCAAAACGCTCTTTAAATATTTGCTTTGCATTTAGTTTTCCTTCAAATAGATTGTTTATTTTTTGTCCAGCTAAATTATAGAGTGCTATATTTAAATTATTACTTTCATTTGCATTAATTTCAATTGTAAAATAATTTTCTACTAATGAAGGATAAATATTCAAACTAGAAATATCTTCTCCTAAATTTTCAAAACTCAAAATATTATTAAAATATGCGTATAAAGTATCTTGGCTATTAAATATAAATGAAGTATTTGCATTATAATCTGGCAAATTAGCGCCACTTAAATTCCATTGGTTAAAAAAGTTTGTTCCATTTGTAGTCGCATTTATATTTAAGATTTCACCTACTTCATAAATTCCCATAAAAGGAGAACTGGTAATAATATCATTTCCAATTTCTAAAGTAGATACACCTAAAGGTTTTGTTATTACCCATAAAGTATCTGTAATATAATTATCAAAATGTGCTATAATAGTATCATTTAAAGCTACATTAAAACTTGTATTCGCAGTGTTGATATTTGGATTAATAGTAGAAACATTTGATTCCCAATAAGCAAAAGTGAAGTTAGGGTTATTGTTTGCATTTAATAATACATTTGCACCAATAGTGTAATCAATAGAAGAAGGAAATGTGGATGTGTTTACAGAATTTATATCTATACTGCCAGATCCAACTGGGTCTACTAGATATACAATAGTTGCACTATTGCAATCTGCAGGTGCAGTAAATAAAGCATTTTCTGTTAAAGAACAAGCAGCATTAGCTGAAAAGTTAGCCGTAACATCTACTGCCAAAGCATCAGCGGTTAAGTTAGTTAAAGTAATAGTTTGCGGACTTGTAGAAATAGCAAAAGACTGTCCATTTACATCAAGCGTACCAGAAGCAGGCGGCGTAGAATAAGTAACAGTAACTTCTTGCGTATAAGTATTTGTTGCCGAAACACAAGCAGTTTGCGTACCAGCTGTTAAGCTAGCAATAGTACAAACAGGCGAA
>CAKZQD010000014.1 GCA_937139485.1 uncultured Bacteroidota bacterium
CAAAACCATGTTTTTGGGGAGGTGTAAAATGAAAACGTTCTTCAATTCTATCTAAAAATGCTTGTGGTGGCGCTTCCCAAACACCAACTGTTCTATCTCCTTGTACATTACTGTGTCCTCTAACAGGGCAAGTTCCACCGCCTTTAATTCCAATGCTTCCTTTCAGCAATAAAAGATTAACAATCTCTCTAATATTCTCCACACCATTTTGATGTTGTGTAATGCCCATCGCCCAACAAATAATAATTCGTTTTTTATTGGCAATCATTTCTGAGGCTTCTTCTATTTGCGCATCAGAAATTCCAGATAATTTAACACACTCTTCATAATTTATTTGCTTTAGTGAAGCCATAAAATCTTCAAAACCAGAAGTATATTCTGCTATAAAATCATGGTCAAAAACTTTGCCTTCATTTGCCTGTTCTTTTTCTAAAAGCTTAAACATTATTGCCTTTAAAAGTGCTGTATCTCCGTTTATATTTACTTGAAGAAACAAATCGGTAAGTATCGTTCCGCCTCTTAGTAATTTCAAGGGCTTTTGTGGATGTGTAAATTTTACCAAACCAGCTTCTTCAAGCGGGTTTATAGTAATAACTTTTCCACCATTTTCTTTACAAGCTTCCAAAGAAGATAACATTCTTGGATGATTTGTTCCAGGGTTTTGTCCCATTACTATCACCAATTCTGCTTCGTGCAAATCATCAAGTGTTACCGATCCTTTTCCTATTCCTACAGTTTCAGAAAGTGCTTTTCCGCTACTTTCATGGCACATATTGGAGCAGTCTGGTAAATTATTTGTTCCATAAGCACGCACAAAAAGTTGGTACATAAATGCCGCTTCGTCACTAGACCTTCCAGAAGTATAAAATATAGCTTCGTCTGGAGAATTTAAAGCATTTAATTCCTTAGCAACAATATCAAAAGCTGCTTGCCAAGAAATAGGTTCGTAGTGCTCTTTTCCTTTTGGCAAATACATTGGCTGTGTTAAACGACCACTTTTTCCTAGTTCAAAATCTGTTTTTGCAGCAAGCTCTGAAATTGAAAAACGTTCAAAAAAAGGTGTTTTTATTCTCTTTTTTGTTGCTTCTTCTGCTATGGCTTTTACACCGTTTTCACAAAGTTCACCAATTGCAGAACGGTGTCCGTCTGGGTCTGGCCAAGCACAACCTGGGCAATCAAAACCATCTTTTTGATTCATCTTAGAAACCAATTTCGGCACTTTCAAAGGATTCATATATTCCTTCATATAAAAAGCGGAAGATTTTAAACTATCCAAGCCAACAGAATTTCTTTTAGGCTTACGAATTTTGATTTTTGAAAATCTTTCTGGACTGTGCGCTTCCTTTATATGTTTGATGTTTTTGGTCATAAACGGCTTGATTTTGTTTTTCAAAGATAATTATTTTAAAGCTAATCCATAATTTGTGTAATTTTGTTTTGTGTTAAAATCATTAGAAATAAAAAACTATGCTATAATAGAGCACGTCATTATTCGTTTTGACGAAAAGTTGAATATTATTACAGGAGAAACTGGTGCTGGAAAATCTATTTTATTAGGTGCACTTGGTTTAACACTTGGCGAAAGAGTAGACACCAAAGTTTTGTACAATAAAGATTCTAAGTGCTTTGTAGAAGCTATTTTTTATTTAAAAAACGAAGGTTTAAAAACTTTTTTTGAAACCAACGATTTAGATTTTGAACCAGAAGTAAGTATAAGGAGAGAAATAGCAATTTCTGGAAAGTCTAGAGCATTTATAAACGATACACCAGTAACTTTAGGCACTTTAAAAAAATTGACAGAACAACTCGTAAATCTTCATTCACAACAAGAAACTGGTTTACTCAACGAGCAAGGTTTTCAAATTTCGGTACTAGATTATACTGCTCAAAACGCCTCAGTATTGTTATCTTACAGAAAAGAGTATAAAGTTTTAAAAGAATTAAAGAAAACTTTAGAAAAAATAAAAGCAGAAACAGCTTTACTACAGCAAGATTATGATTTCAATTTGTTTCAATTAAACGAAATTAAAGAAGCAAATTTAGAAGGAGAAAACCTTGAAGCACTAGAGAGTGAGTTGGCAGTTTTAAATAATGCGGAAGAAATTAAAACTAAGCTTTGGGAAATTGTAAACGCATTTGAAAATGACGAAGTTTCTGCAATTTCAATATTGAGCGATGCTAACAACAAATTAGATAAGCTAGGCAGCTTTGGTAAAGCCTTAGAAAATTTAGCTGTAAGATTAAGTAATTCTTTAGAAGAACTCAATGACATAAAAAAAGAAACCGAAATTATTGCTGAAAATACGGCTTTAGATGAAGAACGTATTTTAGAACTTACCGACAAAGTAAATATTGCAAACAGGTTGTTACAAAAAAATCATTTAGATTCTATTGATGCATTAATGGAATTGAAAGATGAACTGGAAATAAAAACAGAATCAGTTGCAGATTTAGGATTGAATTCATCAAAATTAGAAAGTCAAATTCTTACACAAGAAGAAAAAGTATTGAAATTGACTAAAAAACTATCAGATTCAAGAAAAAAAGCAATTCCTATAGTTGCAGAAAGTATAGGTAAAACGCTTAGAAAAATAGGAATGCCCAATGCCAATTTTACGGTACAACAATCTGAAAAAGAAACTTTTGATGCCTTTGGAAAAGACGAAATCAAGTTTTTATTTTCTTCTAACAAAGGCTTTGAACCACAAGAGTTAAGTAAAATAGCAAGTGGAGGAGAATTGTCTAGAGTAATGCTGAGTATCAAATATTTACTAGCAGGCAGCGCAAACTTACCGACACTTATTTTTGATGAAATAGATACAGGTATTTCTGGCGAAGTAGCCTCAAAGGTTGGAGATGTTTTTAAAGATATTAGTAAAAAACATCAGTTAATAAGTATTACACATTTACCACAAATAGCCGCAAAAGCAGATAAACACTTTTTTATTTATAAAGAAGACACAGCAGAAAAAACCAAGACCAAAATAGCTGGCTTAAATAGCGAACAACACATAAAAGCCATAGCAAGAATGCTTAGTGGAAACGAAATTACAGAAGCATCTTTAGAAAATGCTAGACTTTTGGTTGGTAAAACTTAGTCAATTACTATTTTTTCAAAATAAGAACGGTCTTTAGTGTTTATTTGTAATAAGTATACACCTTTACTTATAGACGAAACATTTATAGCCTGCTCTTTGTTTATATTTAAACTCTGAATAAAGGCTCCAGTTAATGATATTAAAGCCACAGTTTCAATACTTTCATCTGTAACAATGTTTAGTTTTTCTTGCGCTGGATTTGGGAATATATCAATAAAGTTATCATTAATTGTTCTAATGCCTACAGCATCTTTTCTTGTTACTTGAAGGCTTGTATCACTTCCACAACTTTCCAACTCTACCTCAGCTAAGTTTATAATATATGGATTTTCAATTCTTAGATTCATATCTGTAAACTGTTGAGCTATTGGCATTACATCGTCTTCCATTGTCCAAGACAAACCAATAATATCTCCTCCTCCAGATCTATTTAATAAATCTACACCGGTTATTGTTATTTCGAACTCACCGTTTAGAAAATCATCATTAGATGTATGAATAGAATTGTTGCCATCATTGCCAAACCAAGAATTTAAGCCAATGGTTTGCATAGAGTTTGGCACTACAAAACTATTGTCGTAAGCAACAGTAAAAGAAACACCATAAACATCTAGCACAGGGTCAAAAACTTCTCCAAGTTTTACATTTACACTTACTTCATTGTTTTCAAAAGCTGTTTCTATAAAAGAAAAAGCTAAAGGATAATCGCAATTTGTGCCAGTAGCTGAAGTAGATTTATTGCTATTATGTACAGACGAATAATTAGCTTTGATGACATCAATATCTAAGTCATTTATTTGTCCGTCTCCGTTACAATCGGCGTGTTTTATGTCTGCTCCTTGTGCTATTATACCAGTATTGAAACTATGCTGCCCTATCCATTCAGAAGACTGTGTAAACCTTGGCGTAGTATTATATGAATATCTTAAACCTATAGGAAGTAAATCTCTAGTGTTTACAATACCATCATGATTTGCATCGCCCGGAAAAACCAAATCTGCAGCAGCTTTATTATAGTATAAATTGTTTATTTCTCGTTCTAATGCGGCAAAGTTTTTGACTTCGCCATTTGATAAATCTACATTTATCAAAGAAAAATTATTTACTCCAACTACTTCTTGGTTTAACACAGCAAGCAGACTGTTTGTTTCCCAATCTATTGCTAATGCGTTTTGTTTAAATGAAAAACTTTCTGTATTACAGTTTGAACATGAAGGCAATGCAGAAATAGTTTCTACTTGCAAATTTGAAGGATTAATTCTTAAAAGCCAATTGACTTTGTTCAAATCTTGAGCTACAGCAAACATATTCGACTGACTAAAATGACTTACTATATAAAAGCTATTATATAAAGTGTTTAAATTAATGTTTTGATTTGTGCCAGATGTAATATGATGAAACAGGAGCTTTGTAGAATCATTTTCTTGGCCACATAATACTATATACTCTTCATTGGCGTTTAAAGAAAAATGTTCCAAACTTGAATTGAAAGGAATATTATTAGTGTTTGTAACCGTTCCAGAATTTGGAGATAAACTATATAAAGCATTAGCGTTTAAATTATATGCATATATAGCTGCATTGCTTTGGTGATAATCTAAATCATCGATGGCGCTTGACAAATTTAAACTTGTTTGCTCTCCACTATAATTTGGATCAAAAAAGTAAGGCAAATCATAAACAGCTAAACTTGTGCTGTTTTTTAAAACAAAAAGCTTATCTACATTGCTACTTAGTTGAGTGCTTACAGTAAAATTATTCCCTACAAAACTTGAAGAAGCAAAAGACTCAATAATGATTTCTTTTCCTAAATTTTGATTAATAGCCACCAAATCATTTTCAAAAGCCGAATTGCTTTTAGCTAAACCAAAAATAGGAGAAATAGAGTTTTCTTGTGCTAAGGAAAAAAGAGAAACACAAACAAAAAACAATAGCGTATTTAGTTTTAATGAGCTGATATTTAGTAGTTTTTTTTTCATTGCTTTTGTTTTTTGTCTTTTAACTAAAGGTAAACATAATTAAAGTTTTTTGACAAACAATGATACTTTTTGTTTATTTTGTGAACTAAAATAAGTTGTTTTTATACGCAAGTCATTGATTTTTAAGATTTTAAAAAAAACAAAAAGATAAAATGTGAATGAAATCGAGTAAACTGATACAAGCTTTAGCTAGTTTTAGCGACAAAGAATTTAAGAAATTTGAGAAATATGCCATGCAGTTCTTTAATAAAAATGAAAAAATGCTTTCATTTATTGAATTTATTGGTTTTCACTTTCCAGATTTTAAAGAAGAAGAAATTTCTAAGCTGAATGCTTATAAATATGTATTTCAAAATGATGATTTTGAAGATGTTAGAGTACGAGAATTAATGGCAGCCTTAAATAAGATGTTGAGAGATTATATCGTATTAGAAAATATAAAAGCCAAAGATTTTTATTATGAATTAGAATTGTTGAAATTTTATAAAGATAAAGAGCTTCAATCACATTATGATTTACAATTAAAAAGCATTAAAAAAATTCTAAAAAAAGATAAATTTAAAAATATTGAAAATTTTAGAAGAAAATATTTATTGGCAGATATTGAAAATGAACACTTTACAAAAAAACACATTAGGGCATTGGATGAGAATGTCCAGTTAAAATTAGATAATTTAGATTTTTTATATTTTTCAACAAAGCTGAAAGAAAGCTGTGAAATGCTTAACAGACAAAGACTTTTAAATCAGCAATACAATTTCAATATGTTTGAAGAAATAGAAACATTGATAGAAAAATACTTGAATAGTTATTTAAATCATCCGACCATTGTTTGTTACTATGAGATATATAAACTACTAAAGACAAAAGATGATGTTTTACTTTTAAAAAATTGTTTAGAAGTACTAAATCGAAATAACAGCAAATTCACAGATATAGAACTAAAAAGCTTATATGATTTCCCTCAAAACTATTGTATTGCACAAGTAAACAAAGGAAATTCTCTTTTTATTGAAATTCTATTTGATTTGCAAAAAAGCATATTAATTGAATCATTTAATTTGATAGATGGTTTTATTTCTCAAATTAGTTATAGAAACATAGTTTCAATTGCACTAAAACTCAAAAAATTTGATTGGAGTGAAAAATTTATAGAAGATTATAAAGATAAAGTTGCCCCAGAGTTTAGAGAAAATAGTTATAATATGAATAAAGCCAATCTATATTATTCTATTAAAGAATACGACAAAACTATACAATTATTAAATCAAGTAGAATTTACTGATGCTTATTTTGCATATTATTCAAAAATTATTTTGTTAAAAACTTATTATGCAAAAAAAGAGTTTGAAACGCTTCCTTATTTTATAACAGCATTTAAACTACATTTAAAGAGAAACAACCAGGTTTCTTCAAGTTTTAAAAAAAGTACAGATTTATTTTTAAGCTATTTCAAAAAAATATTAAACATTGCTGAAAAAATAGATTTCTTAGATAATAAAATAACTGAAAAAAAACTCAAAAATTTAATTGAAAGTATAAAAAAGGAAAAAGTAGTTTTAAATAGAGTTTGGCTAATAGATATAGTAGAGAATTTGAAAAATTAAAAAGCCAACTTAATAAAAAGTTGGCTTTAAATAAATTATTTAGATGAAGAAGCTGTTCTTCTTTTAACTGGAATTACATCGCCTTCCAAAGTCCAAGATGGTATTACATCATCTTCCATTGTCCATCCTCCGCCTTTTACAGCAGTTAAGTTTTTAATTTTTGCACCTTCAAAAGATGCTAAGTTTTTTACATTTTTCATAAAATATAATTTTTTAAGTGAACATAATATTGTTTAAAGGAATGTATTATGCTTGAAATAAATTCTTTATTCCATCAGTTTTAAACTGAAAAAACTACAATTATATATATAGAAAACCAAATTTTAAATGTTAAATTTTAAAATAAAAGCAACTTAAATGCATCAGCAACTTTAGCCTCAGCTATAAATTTACTCGCCAAACTATGCTTTTCTTCATTGCTTAAATGTACAAAATGCTCATTTACTTTCATAAAATCAGCAACATCTTCTTCTGAAGGAATTTCTGTTTCCATAGCCAACTGCGCAATTTCGTTTCCAGTAAGTACTTTACTTTCTAAAATTTTAAGTGGCAATTTATCAAAACCTAAATTTTGCTTAGGAAAAGGATTTTCTATTTCAAAAATGGAATCTTTATTAGCTCTACAATAATATGATTTCCCCATTCTAGCTACTAAGTCTAGCTTAAAAGGGTTTAGCGTTTTATCTTCATCTAAAACACGCTCTGAAAAGTGCATTTTTACTATTTCGCATATAAATAAATTTCCTGCGCCGCCTTCACTTCCCAAAGGAATTATCTCTGTTACCTTACATTCAAACTGAACAGGGCTTTCTTTTACTCTAAAAGGCTTTACTAATTCAGATTCTAAAGGCGTAACACCAGCTTTTTCAAATTCGTTTACTTCAGCACTGTAATCTGTAGAACTTATCGTCATTTGGTTTACCAAACTATAAGGTACTATATTTATAACAACTTCTCTCGTTGCTTCTATATTGTGCAGCGTATCTTTTGTAGTATTGTCTCTGCCTCTTCTGTTTGAAGAAAATACCAAAATAGGCGGATTTGAACTATAAGCATTAAAAAAACTGTAAGGAGCCAAATTTATTTCGCCTGCTTCGTTTACAGTACTTGCCCAGCAAATAGGTCTTGGTCCTACGGCTCCAATTATTAACTGGTGTCTTTCTCGTATCGGTAAATCGTAAGGGTTTATACTGTACATATTTATTGTTTGATGTTAGGTGTTTGATGCTTGGTGTATGGTAAACATTCAATACCGAGCATCAAACAGCCAACTTTTTTATTTCGCTGGTAATATCTTTGTTACACATTCTCCAAATCCGATTCTTACACCGTCTTTTTCTGCAAAGGCACGCATAATACAAGTGTCGTTGTCTTGCATAAACTTGCGTTCTGTTCCGTCTGGGAATTTAATGGTCTTTTTGCCTGCCCAAGTTAACTCAAGCATAGAACCATATTCGCCTTCTGTTGGTCCAGAAATAGTTCCAGAAGCATATACATCTCCTACATTTATATTACAGCCGTTTATAGATTGGTGTGTCAATTGCTGTAGCATATTCCAGTACATATATTTATAGTTTGAAGTACAAATAGTATGTTCTTTTTTGGTGTCTGGTTGTAGCGCAACTTCAAGTTTTATATCGTAATTATGATTTCCTTCATAATCTAAATAAGGCAATCTTTTTGGCTCTTCTTGTTTGTATCCTTCTACGGCAAACGGCTCCAAAGCATCCATAGTTACTACCCAAGGAGACATTACCGAACCAAAACTTTTCCCTAAGTAAGGGCCTAAAGGCACATATTCCCATTTTTGAATATCTCTTGCACTTAAATCATTAAAAATAGTCATTCCCCAAATAGCATCTTTTGCTGTTTCGGTAGTTAATGTATCGCCTAGTTTGGTTTCTTTACATGTTACAAAAGCCATTTCTAGCTCAAAATCAAGCAATTTACTTTCGCCAAATACAGGAACCGAAGCATCTTTTGGCATTAATTGCCCTTTTGGTCTGTGAATATCTGTTCCAGAAACCACTATAGAACTTGCTCTACCATGATAACCTACAGGTATGTGTAACCAGTTTGGTAATAAAGCATTTTCTGGATCTCTAAACATCATTCCTACATTTGTGGCGTGATCTCTACTTGAATAAAAATCGGTATAATCGCCAACTTTTACAGGTAAAAGCATTTCTGCTTCTTTCATATTAACAATAATTTTGCCTCTATGCGCAGAATCTTTTAATTCAGAATTGTCTTCGTTTAAAAGCGCAGATAATTTTGTTCTTAACTTAGAAGTGAATTTTTTACCTTTTGCCATTAAGTCATTCAAATACAAATTGTCATAAAGTTCATCGTCTTTAACAATGAAACCTGCTTTTGCCAATTCTAAAAGATCTACTATCTTGCTTCCAATAGCTACACCAACTCTAGGCGATTTATTATTGGTTTTAAAAATACCAAAAGGTAAGTTTTGAATTGGAAAGTCACTATTTTCTTCAACTTCTACCCAAGATCTTAAAGATGGGTTATTTGCTTCTATCATAAATATATTTTTTAAAGACTTCAAAGATAATTCATTGTGCTTAAAAAAGACAGACGGATTTACTTTTTAAACTAATTTATCAATTGCATTTGCTAAGTCTCTGTCTTTATCTGTTATTGTATTTCCTGCATCGTGCGTTGTTAATCTTATTTCTACATTGTTATAAACATTGCTCCACCAAGGGTGGTGGTTGGCTTTTTCGGCTAGTATGGCAACTTTTGTCATAAAGCCAAATGCTTTTACGAAATCTTCAAATTCAAATTTTTTTACAAGCTCGTTATTTTCTTCTTTCCACATAGTTTTTTCTATTATTTATTCAAATATATACTTTTTGTGTCAAGATTTTTCAACTCAAAAGGTTACCTTTTTTAAAATATGGTATTAAAAGATGTAAGCCATCTGAAATATTTCAGTTTGGAAACCTAAAAAATAATCTTATGAAAAATTTAAAAACCATATTAATCTTTGCTTTTAGTTTATTGGTACTAGGTTTAAATGCTACTGCCATAAAAACAGAAATAATATATTTCGATCTTGCAAATGCAAACATTAAAGTTTCAGAAATGCAAAAATTAGAAAAATTGAAAAAAGCCAATCAAATATTTTTAGTAGGACATACCGATGCTGATGGAGATTCGGACTTCAACCAAAAATTGTCTCAAAAAAGAGTAGAAAGTGTATTTAACTTTTTTGTTGAAAATGGTATTTCTAAAGAAAAGATAGATGTTTCCTTTTTTGGAGAAGAAAAACCATTGAATCGAAATATTTCGGAAAAAGAAAAAGCTGAAAACAGAAGAGTAGAAATAAAATATATAATAGATCCATTAATGGATTTTGAAGTTGAAAAGCAAGTATTTGATGTCAAAAACAATGCAGAAACTATTATAAAAGCTAAAGATGGAACAGAAATTATTATTCCCGCAAATACTTTTGTTGAAAAAAATGTAAAGCTAGAATTGAAAGAATTTTACAGTACGCTAGATATTTTGTCTTCAAATTTAAGCACAAAAGCAAATGGCGAAATGCTAGAAACTTCGGGAATGATTTTTTTAGAAGCAACTTCTGAAGGCAAAAAAGTAGAACCTAAGAACGAGTTTACTATAAAGTTTAAAAAAATGAGCGAAAGCCAAAATTTTCAGCTTTTTGATGGAAATAGAAACCAAGCAGATTTGGATATGAATTGGAATGTTTTGGGAGGAGAACAAATAATGAAAAAAAGTATTTCTTTAGATAAGTTTCAGAGAAACATGTCTACATTTAAAGTTGAAGATCAATTAGGAACGTTATTAAATGAAGGTCAATTTTCTTGGTATAGTGAAAATAAAACAAATAAATTTTATACAAAAAGTGCGCCTTGGAATAGTTGGGCTCAAGTATTTGATTATACCAATTTTTACAATCAAGAAACACATCAATGCTTTGAAAATAGTTCAATTGAGTTAGAAATAGATTCTTCTGGTCGTGTTCAAGATATAAATACTAGTTTTAAAGATAAAAAACACTTTTGTAACTCATTTTACAGAGAGATTGTTTCAGATAAAATTATTACAGATGGTTTAACTGGAAGTTCTTTTATGACCATAAAATTTGAAATGGATTTTACGGTTTTAGATTCAATTACAGCGTTTGTATATCAAGAAAACAAAAGACTTCAAGCTATTTGGAAAGCAAAACAAGATTCTGTAAACGACTATTTAGCAGAAGCAAGAACAAAAAGAATTACAAGAAATAAAGCGACCTACGAAACAAATCTCATTGTAACTAAGTCTTCAAAACTAGGCTGGATAAACTGCGATAGATTTCTGAGAAATATTCCAAAAACAGATTTTGTAGTTAAAGTTTCTGACGAAATGAATGTAAGAATGGTAGTAAAAAGTTTCAATTCATTTTATAACGGACACAATGATTACAGAAAAGAAAACCATAAAGTATTCACTAAAATTCCTTTAGGCGAAAAAGTAACTTTAATATGTACTTCATACAAAGACGGCAAAATATTGTTGGCAATAGAAGAAACAACTATCCGTAAAGCAGTATTTTCAGACTTTAATTTTGAAGTAGTTTCTAAAGAAGAATTGAAAGAAAGAATTAGTGTTATATAATTTTTTTAGTTTGCAGGTTAAAAGAAATGCTTATTTTTTTGAAATCAACTTCTCCAACTGTGCAATTTTCTCTTCCAAAATAGCAACTCTTTGTTCTAAAAACAGTTTAGTGGGTTCTTTCTCTGGCAGACTCAGTGAAGTCTTTTCTTCTTTTGGAATTACTTTGCTAATTTTATTAGCAAAATCTGAAAGGTCGTTTACGGTAAGTTCTTTGGTTAAAAACATATCCAAATTTAAGTTGAAATGCTTGGCTATGTTTATAATAGTTTCGAGCTTAGGTTCTGCTCTGCCCTCTTCGTAACTACCAATGCTTCCTCTACCTATACCAAACAAATCGCCCATGGCTTGTTGATTTAAATTTTTTAAAAGCCTTATTTTTTTTATGTTTTTACCAATTATTGACATGTTTTGCTAATTTTATTTGCAAATTACAAATATTGTTGTATCTTTGAGGAACAAATTTATAAAAATATTAGCATAAAGTTAATAATAATAGTTTGAAAACAAAAAAATGACAATGAAAAACTACTTTAACATCGTAAAAACTTTTCTTCAAGATTTGGAATATCCAATTCATTTTGAAAATGAAAGTGAAGGAATATTTATAATAAACAATGAAACAGAAGGACTCAAAAACCTCATTATTGTAGTAACAGATTCTATTCTAATTGTAGAACAGTACTTAATTAGTTTGCCCAATGCAAGCGCAAATGTCTATAAAAACCTATTGATAAAAAATAGAGATATAGTTCACGGCGCATTGGTGCTAGACGAAGCTGGCGAAAAAGTAATTTTTAGAGATACGCTTCAAATAAGCCATATCGATAAAAACGAAATAGAAGGAACCATCAATTCACTCATCTTACTGCTGAGTGAGTATTCAGGAGAATTAATTAAATTTAGTAAACTTTAAAATATAAAATTATGAACTTTTTTAAGAGAATATTTAAAATAGGAGAAGCAGAAGCAAACTCAGCACTAGACAAAATGGAAAATCCCATAAATTTAACCGAGCAAGGTATCAGAGATTTAAAAACAGACCTTTCTAAAGCAATGGAATCTTTGGCAAAAGTGAAAGCAATTTCTATACGTTCTAAAACAGATGCAACAGAATACGCCGATAAAGCCAGCGAATACGAAAACAAAGCATTGCTTTTACTACAAAAGGCAGAAGCAGGAGAATTAAAAACTGCAGAAGCAGATAGGCTCGCTACTGAAGCTTTAGTTTTGAAAAACGAAATGGATTTGAAACATACACAAGCAACAAAAGATTTTAAGAAAAACGAATCAAACGTAAATATTTTGCAAGCCAATATCGAAAAGTTAAAAACAACGATAAATAAATGGGAAAACGAACTAAAAACCCTAAAAGCAAGACATAAAGTAAGTGAAGCAACACAAAGTATAAACAAACAACTTGCAGACATAGACAGTGATAGCACAGTAGATATGTTAAAACGTATGAAAGATAAAGTAACTGAACAAGAAGCTTTGAGTGATGCTTATGCAGACATTTCAAATGCTTCAAAAAGTATTGATTCTGAGATAGATGAAGCATTAGACGTAAAAAATGCTTCAGCAAAATCTGACCTTGATAAGTTGAAAGAAAAAATTAAAAAGAATAAAAAATAAAATCGTAAAATTGCAATAAAATATAATAGAAGAATTAAAAATTGCAGCCGTCATAGCAATGAGGCACGAAGAAGCAATCCTTTAAACCTTAAAACTGATTGTGATTTTAATTCGAGTACTTATGTAAAGATTGCTTTTAAAGAAAAAAAGCTTTATTGCAATGACGAATATATTTTTAGCTTTGTAATTACACAAGAACAATAAAATTTAATGGAAGAATTAACAAATATCATATTTTCACTCGTAAACGGTCCTATTTCGGTCATCTTAATTGGTCTACTGATTTACTGGTTATTTACAGCTTTTGGCGTGTTTGATATGGACAGTTTTGACATAGATGTAGATTTAGACCTTGACTTAGATATAGATGCCGACCTTGGAGCAGATGTAATAGTAGACGATTTTTCTGGCGTAAAAGGAGAAGAAGCACTTCGTAAAAAACGAAAAAAATTATCAGCTTTTGAGGTGTTTTTGGTTTACTTCCACTTTGTAGAAATTCCATTTATGATGGCAACGACTATGTTCGTTTTCGTCTGGTGGCTGCTTACTGTCCTTGTTACAGATTTAACCGGCTTATACAACTCAGCTTTTGGCTTCGTTATTCTTTTTACAGCGTTTATTCCAGCACTTTTTATTATGAAATTTGTTACCTATCCTTTAAAAAGCATCATGAAAAAAATGAACCCAAAAGGAGTAGAAAACCTTGAAATAGTTGGTAGAGTTGGAAGCACTACAACTAGAATTACAGATAAAAAACTTGGTCAGGTTCAATTGGTTTTGGACCAGAGTCCTATAAGAATTTACGCCATGTGCGTAAACAAAAACCAAGTTATAGAAGAAAACACCGAAGTACTGGTTATCAAAAAATCAGCAGACTCAAAATATTATTTAATAGACATTAATCACTAAAATCCAATAAAATATGACAACACTTTTTGTACTACTAGCCGCTTCAAACGTATTGATGTTAGGCGCAGGAATTTTAACTTTCCTAGTTTTTGTATTCTTTATAGCATTTGCTTCTTTTTACAAAAAAATTCCGCAAGGACAAGCATTAATAAGAACAGGAATGGGTGGAACAAAAGTAGCCTTCGATTCTGGAATGATTGTTATTCCGGTTTTGCACAAGCTAGAAATTATGGATATTTCTATCAAAAAAATAGACATTATAAGAAACGATGCAGACGGTCTTATTTGTAAAGACAATATGCGTGCAGACATCAACGTAGCGTTTTTTGTAAGGGTAAATAAATCTAAAGAAGATATTATAAACGTAGCACAAACTATTGGAACCAATAGAGCATCAGATATTCAAACGCTTGTTCATCTTTTTGAAGCCAAATTTTCTGAAGCACTAAAAACCGTAGGAAAGAAATTTGACTTTGTAGAATTATATGAGGCCAGAAGAGAATTTAGACAAGAAATTATAGATGTAATTGGTACAGATTTAAACGGTTATGTGCTAGACGATTGTGCTATTGACAACCTGGAACAAACAAGATTAAGCTTTTTAAGAAGCGATAATATTTTAGATGCAGAAGGTATCAAAAAAATTACTGAGTTAACGGCTGTTCAAAACATGAAGTCGAACTTGATAAAACGTGATGAAGAAAAGACCATAAGAAAACAAGATGTTGAAGCACGTGAAGCCATTTTGGAACTAGATAAACAACTAGCAGAAAAAGAAGAAAAGCAAAAAAGAGAAATCGATAATATAAAATCTAGAGAAGGTGCTGAAATCTTAAAAGTTTCTGAAGAAGAAAGATTAAAAGCAGAAACCACTAGAATTTCTACAGATGAGAAACTTGCCGTACAAGAAGAAAATAAAGAACGCCAGATAATTGTTGCTAGAAAAAACAAAGAACGTACCGATGCCGTAGAAACAGAAAGAGTAGAAAAAGATAGATTGCTTGAAAAAACAGAGAAAGAACGTATCGTAACGCTTGCTCAAATAGAAAAAGAAAAAGTAGTAGAAGTTGAGAAGAAAAATATTCAAGATGTAATAAGAGACAGAGTTATTCTTGAAAAAGGCGTAGTAGAAGAGCAAGAAAACATGAAAGATATTGAAGCCTTCAAAACTGCCGATAGAAGTAAAACCGTTGCTATAACAAAAGCACAAGAAGAAGCAGAGCAGCAACTAATAAAAAGAGTAAAAGCAGAAGAAGCAGAAACTATGGCGGCGAAAGAAAAAGCGAATCAAATAATAATAGAAGCAGACGCTAAAAAAGAAGCATCATCTAAAGAAGCAGAAGCAAGAAAAATATTGGCAGACGCTACCGCAAAAGAAGAAGCAACTATTGGACTTTCTGAAGCACAAGTAATGCACGCCAAAGCAGAAGCATCTGAAAGACAAGGATTTGTAGAAGCCAATATTATAGATAAGAAAGCCGATGCTATGAGAAAGCAAGGTGAAATGGAAGCGGATATTCTAAAAGCGAAAGCGATTGCAGACGCAGACGGAATAAGAGAAAAAGCCGAAGCAATGAAAGTGCTAGATGGTGTAGGAAAAGATCACGAAGAGTTCAAGTTGAAACTAGACAAAGAAAAGCAAATAGAATTAGCAGAAATCCATATCCAGAAAGATATCGCAGACGCTCAAGCTATGGTTATAGCAGAAGCATTAAAAGCTGCCAATATAGATATAGTAGGTGGAGAAACGATGTTCTTTGAAAACATTGTAGGTCAAATTACTAAATCTAAAGGATTTGATAGATTAATAGAAAGCAGTGATAATGCGAAACAAATTAGAGATTCTATACTAGGAAGTTCAGATGTACAAGGAAACCTGATTGGAAAAGTAAAAGAGTTTGCAGGGAAATACGGAATTGGGACAGAAGACATCAAAAACTTGAGTATTGCAGCTTTATTAGGTAAAATGATGAGTCAATCAGATAGTGATGAAGATTCAAATTTCTTAAGCAATATGTTGAACCTTGCCAAAGGAATGGGACTTGGTGATACCAAGTTGAAGTAAAATAAATAGTTATTTTTTAATTGGTCAACAG
>CAKZQD010000015.1 GCA_937139485.1 uncultured Bacteroidota bacterium
TTACCGTCATTACGAAAACTCTAAAGAGTTTGAAGTAATCTGTTGGTTTGGAATACCATTTCAGTAATTGACAAAAGATTGCCGCAGTCGTGCCTCCTTCGCAATGACGGTTCTTAATGAACAAGGGTGTTTGGAACACGAATTCTTATCGCTTACCGTCATTACGAGCACGCCAGAGCGTGAGAAGTAATCTGTTTGTTTTGGAACGGAATTATTTCAATTCAGTATTGTTTAATGATAAGGAAAATACTTACCTTTGAAAACTATATGCAATTCAAAGACGTAGTAGCACAAGATGCTTTAAAAGAACAACTTATTAAAGGTGCAGATACCGAAAAAGTAAGCCAGGCAAATTTATTTCTTGGTGTAGAAGGTTCTGGAACTTTGCCTTTGGCACTAGCTTATGCACAATATTTAAATTGCGAAAACCGACAAGAAGCCGATAGCTGTGGAGTATGCAGTTCTTGTATAAAAATGAGTAAATTTATACATCCAGATGTGTTTTATACCTACCCAAGTATAAAAGCTGGAGCACTTTCTAAAGATTATATTACAGAGTGGCGAAAAGCATTAAGCAACAATCCATATCTGAGCCTTACAGATTGGCTTGCTTTTTTAGACAATGTAAATAAACAAGGCAATATTACCGCAAATGAATGCGATCAAATAGTAAAACAACATAGTTTAAAACATTACGAAGGCAAGTATAAAATTCAAATTATTTGGATGGCAGAATTTCTAAAAAAAGAAGGAAACAAGCTTCTTAAAATTATAGAAGAACCACCAGAAAATACTGTTTTTTTACTTTTAGCAGAAAATATAGAAGAAATATTAATAACTATTTTAAGTAGAACACAAGTAGTAAAATTTCCAAGACTTCAAGAAAAAATTATAGCACAAAATTTAGTTTCAAGATTATCTGTTGAAGCAGAAAAAGCAAGAAAAATAGCTCAAATAGTAGAAGGAAATTGGAATGCTGCTATACAACTAGCCAGCACAAACGAAGAAACCAGCTTTGAAGAAATGTTTGAATGGTTTCATTTACTTTTACAAAGAAATAAAAATTTAGAAATAATTCAAAACCTAGTAACCTGGGTAGAAAAAATGGGCGCAACAGGCAGAGAAAACCAAAAAATGTTTTTGAAACATACTTTGTTTTTTTTACGAGAGTGTTTAATATTTAATACAGGTTTAACATCAAGGCTTAATGAAGAAGAAAAAATTTTGGCAAAAGATGTTATAAAAAGAGTAAGTTTGGAAGAAATATCGAAAATGTCGGAATTAATAAATAACTTGCATTACGAAATTTTACGAAACGCTAATGCAAAAATTGGTTTAATGAGTGCCTCTTTTGAAATAGCAGGATATTTAAATTCAAAATAAAACTAAAACTAAAGAAGAAAACGCCAAACTGAAGTTATTGAATACGAAGTGAAGAAGTTTTTTGGCTTTTCTTTTTGCCTTTCACATATTTGAAAGAAGTATTAGTACTAAAATATATAAAAATGGGATGTAGTACAGGTGGATGCGGCTCTTCTTCTGGAGGAAGTGGAGGTTGCAATAGAATGAATACCTACGATTGGTTTGCCGATATACCTTTGGCACCAGGCGAAGCTTTTAATATAGTAGAAGTAAGTTTTAAAAATGGTTCTCGAAAAGAATATTTTAAAAACAGCAAACATTTAGACCTTTTTAAAGGCGATTTGGTAGTTGTAAAAGCAAGTGTAGGCTATGATGTAGGAGAAGTTTCTTTAAGTGGCGAGCTGGTAAAAATGCAAATGCGAAAAAAGAAAGTAAAAGATGATGAAAATATTTTATCTATTTTGCGCATTGCTACAGAAGAAGAAGTTCAAAAACTTAAAGAACTTAGAAATAAGGAAAATGAAACCATGAAAATGGCTAGAGTTATTGCTAGAGAGCAAGAGCTAGAAATGAAAATTGGTGATGTAGAATACCAAGGCGATGGTAAAAAAGTTACTTTTTATTACACATCAGATGGTAGAGTAGACTTTAGAGAATTGGTAAAAAAATATGTTACAAATTTTAAAACCAAAATAGAAATGCGCCAAATAGGTGCAAGACAAGAAGCACAAAGACTTGGCGGAGTAGGTTCTTGTGGTAGAGAACTTTGCTGCTCATCTTTTTTAAACGAATTTAAAAGTGTAACTACCGGAGCCGCAAGGTATCAGCAATTATCTATAAACTCAGACAAACTTTCTGGGCAATGTGGTAGATTAAAATGTTGCTTAAATTATGAGCTAGATACATATACCGAAGCTTTAAAAACAATACCAAAAAAAGTAGATAAGTTAAAAACTGAAGAAGGAACAGCCTATTTAAGAAAAACAGACATCTTTAAAATGGAGATGACTTACAATATTAATAAGACGAGTACATATTATAAACTCTCTGTAGAAGATGTAAGGAAAGTTCAAAAAATGAATAGAGATGGTGAAATTCCAAAAACATTGGCAAATTTTAATATTGTAGAAGAGCCTGCCGAAAAAGAAAAAAATTATGATGATTTAGTTGGTCAAGTATCATTAAATACTTTAGTAAAAAAACCAAAAAGTAGAAATAAGAAAAAAAGAAGAAACAACAATAATTCTAACAACAGACAAAATACAGCAGAAAAAACTCAAGCAAATACAAACAATAATAAACAAGAAACTGCTTCTAATCGAAATACGCAAAGAAAACCAAATAGGCAAAAGAAAAGAAGAAAACCTAGACCACAAAAGCCAAATGATGGCAATAAAAGCTAGGATTCTAAATTTTTACTCATAAAAAAAGCACATTGTTTTATAAAACAATGTGCTTTTTTTGTGCTTTGGTTTTTTGAAAAAAATTAATTTTTATCTCAAAAAAAGTTGTTAAGAATATAGACCTTTTACTCCTCAGCCTTGCTCAAATTATCAGAAGCTTCTTGAATTCTATCTATTACTAATAGTAAATCTGCATATTCGTTTTCCAATGCCATTTTTTGACTTGATGACAAACCTGTAGCATTTTGTAATTCTTGTCCGTAGCTATCTGCTTTTATTACATATTGGTTGCTTACTCTTCTTAGCGCAGCTAAAGCTACAGCATTAGAATAAGGACTTTCGGTTTCGTTTTTGCCCCAGTTTTCAATAAAGTTTACACCATTCAAAACCGTTTCGTTATCCATTTTGCCCAAAAATATAGAATAATGGTAAATACTATAAAACTTTTTATAAATTCCAAGCGAAGAAGAGTTTACCATACGTTGGTAGTATTCTTGTTTGGTTTTGTCGCCTTCTTGGCTGTATACATAACCAACTTCGTCTATAATATTTCTATTGTCTATGTTTTCCCATTGTGCTGCTTGTTCTAAAGCTGCTTTAGAATCTATTTTAGACAGTGCGTTTAAAGATGCTGCATTTACTGCATAAGATTTAGAAACCAATCCTTTTTTATACAAGGCTTTGTACTGCTTATTTTCCGTTTCACTTAATAAATAAATAGCCTCTGCTTGAATACTAGATTTTTCTGCATTTTCTGCTAAATTAGCCACTACAGAATAATCACTACCATTCATGTCGTCTGGGTTCATCATAGATAAAGCCTTTTTTTGAATATACCAAAAATCATCTTTTACTGCTTTACTAAACACATTTTTTCCTTCTGTAGTTATTGTTTCTTGTGCAGCAAAAAACTCAAGCGCTTGTAGTTTATCTACCATGTTTTTTGCATTGTTATATTGTACTATATAATTTTGCTCTGTTTTGTTGTCATTTATTTCTGCTAAAAGATATTTTTCTGCATCTACGTTTACTAGTTCTGGTTTTACAGAGGTTTTAAATTCAAATTCTTCTACTTTTTTGCTAATAACTATGTTTTCTCTTCTTACTTCGTAGCCTTCGTAAATATCTATAGCTATTGGAAGTTTGTAAAGTAAATATTCTTCATTGCTAGGCTCTTGCTTTATAATAACTTTTACAGATGTGTCTGTATATATATAGTTTACGTCTAAAATTGGGTGTCCAGAACTTAAAAACCATTGATTAAAAAACCAGTTAAAATCTTGTCCTGTAACTTCTTCAACAGCCAGCCTTAGTTGGTGTATTTCTACGGTTTGATATTTATTATCCCAAAGATATGTTTGTAGCGACGTAAAAAATGCTTCATCTCCTATTACTTCTCTAAGCATATTTAATATTACGCCACCTTTTGCATAACTATGGCTATCAAACATGTCTTCTGGTGAGTCGTAGTTAAAACGAATCATATCTACCTGTTTTCCATTTTTTGCTTCTCTAAAGTAGCCGTCCATATCTTGTTTTACTTTAAGGTATTTTTCGTCTTTTCCGTATTTAAATTCTTTCCACATTACTTCGCCATAGGTTGCAAAAGATTCATTTAATGGTAAGTTAGACCAGCTTTCGCAAGTAACTAAGTCTCCAAACCAGTGGTGAAACAATTCGTGTGCTACTATATCTTCATGGTCGCTATCAAGCAGTTCTCTTTCTGTTTGTTGTACAAATTCTCCAAAAATAACAGCCGTAGTATTTTCCATTGCACCACTTACATAGTCTCTAACTATTACTTGCCAATATTTATCCCACTGATAAGGCACACCAAGTACATCAGAAAAATATGTAAGCATTTCTGGTGTTTTGCCAAAAATTTGTCTTGCAACATCTTCGTATTCTTTTTCTACATAATAATTTACACTCATACCTTTCCAAGTATCTTTTACTTCTGCAAATTCACCAATTGCCATCATAAATAAATATGGTGCGTGTGGTTTGTCTTGCCTCCAAGTAATAGTATAAGTACCATCTTTATTGTCTACTTTTTCTTTTATAAAACCGTTAGACATTGCCATAAAATTATTTTCTATAGTTATAGAAATTTCTTGGCTACATCTTTCGTTTGGATGATCTATAGTAGGAAACCAAACCGAATTAGATTCTGGTTCGCCTTGTGTCCAAATTTGTCTTGGTTTATTTTTATCTTCTCCAAGTGGGTTTATAAAGAAAAGTCCTTTATCGTCTGTAATAGCAGTTAAACCATCTGCTTTTTTTAAGTCATTTGGTTTAGAAATGTACTTAATGTAAATGTCTAAAACTTCAGTTTTTGAGTAAGTTTTATCTAAAGCTATATCAATAATTAAACCGTCATATTTATATTTCAATTCTTTAGAAGTGCTATCGCTGCTTATTAAAAGTACTTGGCGAATATCCATTCCCTTAGCATCTAGTTCTACATGGTTTTGGCTATAAAAGTATGGTTTCAGTTTAATGTTTGCTTCACCAAACAATTGCTGGTCTTGCCAAGAAAAACTAACATTTAAATCGGTATGTAAAATGTCAAATTTTCTTTCTTCAGAACCTTTATATTCTTTTTTTGTACCAATTACTTCAATTGGAGCTAGTGTTTCTACTTTGTTATTGGCATCTATGTTTTTAGTGGTTTTACAAGAACTAAAAAAGATTGCCGCTGCAAATAAAATTATTAAACTATTTTTCATTGTATTTTTTTTGAAGACGTAAAGGTAATAAATATTAAGCTTTTCAGAATATTGTTTTTACCTTAGCTTTTCAAAATTAAATTATATGCTACAAGTAAAAATTTTAGACAAAACTTATCAAGTAGAAAACGCTAACTTAAATGGTGCAAACATCAATTGGGATTTACTAAATAATGGCGATAATACATTTCATATAATTAAAGATTTCAAAACCTACAAAGCATCATTGATAGAAAAAGATGATGTAGCAAAAAAAATGACAATTGCTATTAATGGAAATGAATATGAAATTTCTTTAAAAGACAAATTTGATTTACTGCTTGAAGATTTGGGAATGAGCAATATGGCAGTTGTAAAAATGAAAGATATAAAAGCACCAATGCCAGGCTTAGTAATAAGTATAGATGTAAAGCCAGGCGATGAAATAAAAAAAGGAGATGCAATACTTATATTGGAAGCCATGAAGATGGAAAATGTTTTAAAAGCATCAGGAGATGGAGTTATTAAAGAAATAAAAGTAAAAGAAGGCGTAGCAGTAGAAAAAAATCAAATATTGGTAAGTTTGGAGTAAATTTCTATACTATAATCATAGTTCCAATTAAAAATATTGCACAAATTTCTACAAAAACATTAGTTTTGTGCAAATTTTATAAGCAAAGAATTTTGTAAAATTATTTTAAACCAAACAACACCTTAAATCAACTAATTATGAAGGATTTATTAGCAAAATATAAAGAAAAAAAACCTCAAATTATTTAACAAAAACCACAGCTCGTTATCAAACTGAGAAATTGCTAAGCTGGATGAATAAGCCGCATTTCCCTGTCTTACTACCACAATATCCAAACTTGGAACTATGTAAATCCGTTGATCATTTTTGCCCGCAGCCATG
>CAKZQD010000016.1 GCA_937139485.1 uncultured Bacteroidota bacterium
CTTTAGCAAGCAATGCTTCTATTTGGAATTGGAATTTTGGAGATGGTAATACTTCTACTATGCAAAACCCAAGCAACATTTACCAAACTAACGGAACATATATAGTAAACTTAGAAGCTAAAAACGAAATAGGTTGTACTAAATCATTTTTAGATACATTAATAATAAGTAAAGAAATTTCTATAGTAGAAATTGATAACGAAATAAAAGCAAGTATATATCCAAACCCCAATAATGGTGAGTTTGTTTTTAAATACGAAGGCAAAAGTAAAAATTTAAACTTGAGTATTTTCTCTACTACTGGTCAATTAATATTTATTGAAGCTTATGATATTAATGATAAAATTACTATCGAATTTAATGATAAACAATTATCGAAAGGGCTTTACTTTTTAGAAATGAAAGACGACAAATTTACCAAAACAATGAAATTTATAGTAGAATGATTCTAAATAAATAAATATTTTTTAATAAAACAAAAGAGATTACGCAAGTAGTCTCTTTTGTTTTCAATTAACTTTCAAAATACTTTCTAAATACTTATCTTCGCCATATATTTTTAACACCTAAACAGTATTTATGGCATTTGATATCGATATGATAAAAAAGGTTTACGCTGATCTTCCTTCTAAAATAGAAGCAGCAAGAGCAGAATTAAAAAGACCTTTGACCCTTACAGAAAAGATTTTATACACGCATTTACATTCAGAAAATCCTTTACAAAACTATGAAAGAGGAAATTCTTATGTAGACTTTGCTCCAGACAGAGTAGCTATGCAAGATGCTACGGCACAGATGGCACTTTTGCAATTTATGCAAGCTGGAAAGAAAAAAGTTGCTGTACCAACTACTGCACACGCAGATCACTTGATACAAGCCAGAATGGGCGCAAGCAAAGATTTGCAAGATTCTATAAACTTAAACAATGAAGTATTTAACTTCTTAGGTTCTGTTTGTAACAAATATGGTATAGGATTTTGGAAACCAGGAGCTGGAATTATTCACCAAGTAGTATTAGAAAACTATGCTTTCCCTGGTGGAATGATGATAGGAACAGATTCTCATACAGTAAACGCTGGAGGTTTGGGAATGATTGCCATAGGTGTTGGTGGTGCTGATGCAGTTGATGTTATGGCTGATATGCCTTGGGAATTGAAAATGCCAAAACTGATTGGTGTTAAATTGACAGGAAAATTGAGCGGTTGGTCTTCTCCAAAGGATGTCATTCTTAAAGTAGCAGGAATTTTAACTGCGAAAGGTGGAACTGATGCTGTTGTTGAATATTTTGGTGAAGGTGCTATTAGTATGTCGGCAACAGGAAAAGGAACGATTTGTAATATGGGTGCTGAAATAGGTGCTACAACATCTACTTTTGGATATGACGATAGTATGGAAAGATACTTGAGAGCAACAGACAGAAATGACGTAGCAGATGCAGCTAACACAGTAAGAGAGCACTTAACTGGAGATGATGAAGTTTATGCAAATCCAGAGCAATATTTTGACCAAGTAATAGAAATAGACTTAAATACATTATTGCCACACTTAAATGGACCATTTACGCCAGATTTAGCTACAGTTGTTGGTACAATGACGGAAAAAGCTGAAGCTAACGACTGGCCACTTGATGTAGAATGGGGATTGATTGGTTCTTGTACAAACTCTTCTTATGAAGATTTAAGTAGAGCGGCTTCTATTGCAAAACAAGCGGTAGATAAAGGCTTAGTTACTAAAGCAAAATTTGGAATTAACCCAGGTTCTGAGCAAGTAAGATATACTGCTGAAAGAGATGGTTTATTAGGAATATTTGAAGACTTAGATGCTACGATATTTACTAACGCTTGTGGTCCTTGTATAGGTCAGTGGGCGAGATATAAAGATCCAAAAAATGCTCCAAAAAACAGTATAGTTCACTCTTTTAATAGAAACTTTGCAAAAAGAGCAGACGGAAATCCAAATACACACGCATTTGTAACTTCACCAGAATTGGTTGCTGCAATAGCAATTTCTGGTCGTTTAGATTTTAACCCGCTTACAGATACTTTAACAAACGATAAAGGAGAACAAGTAAAACTTGACGAACCAACAGGTTTTGAATTACCTCCAAAAGGATTTGATGTAGCAGACAATGGTTTTCAAGCGCCAGCAGCAGATGGAAGTAATGTAGAAGTAGATGTAAAATCTGATTCTGATCGTTTACAATTATTAACGCCATTTGCGCCTTGGGAAGGAACAGACCTTAAAGGAATGAAACTTTTAATTAAAGCTTTTGGCAAGTGTACTACAGATCATATTTCTATGGCTGGACCTTGGTTGAAATACAGAGGACACTTAGATAATATTTCTAACAACTGTTTAATTGGTGCTGTAAATGCTTTCAATAAAGAAACTGATACGGTAAAAAATCAGTTAACTGGAGAATACGGCCCAGTACCAGCAACTGCAAGAGCATACAAAGCAGCAGGAATTGGATCAGTTGTATTTGGAGACGAAAACTATGGCGAAGGTTCTTCTAGAGAGCACGCAGCAATGGAGCCAAGATTTTTAGGTGTAAGAGCTGTAATTGTAAAATCTTTTGCAAGAATACACGAAACCAACTTGAAAAAACAAGGAATGTTAGGACTTACATTTGTAAACAAAGCAGACTACGATAAAGTGCAAGAAGATGATTCTATTGATATTTTAGGATTGACAGAATTTGCTCCAAAGAAAAACTTAACAGTAGTTTTAAACCACAAAGATGGTTCTACAGACAAATTTGAAGTAGCACATACTTATAACGCAGCTCAAATTGAGTGGTTTAAAGAAGGAAGTGCCTTGAATTTGATTAAGAAGCAGAATGCTTAGATTGGCGGCTGGCTTTTAGCTTTTGGCTTTTGGCGGCTTTCGCATTAATATTTGAAATCCCAAATCGTTTGATTTGGGATTTTTTTTATCAATTTTCCCCGTCTTTGCGATTGCGCCAGATCGCAAGAAGCAATCTGTTGGCCTGAAAACGTATTTTAAATTATAAAGCTGAGTTGCATTCCGTATTCCGATGTTTTTGGAAAAGTTACGAAAAAATTGTATTTGAATGTCACTCAAAATCAAATAAAGTATTTAGGGCTTGCAGATTTTTCTAATCATAAAATTTAAGATTAAAAAAAATATTTTTGATTTTTTAGAGTAAAATATTGTTTTTCATCTAAGAAATAGTTTTTTAAAAAAAACATAGTTATATATTGCTATGCGATATGTTTTAATTAGATATTTTGCTATAAAGCATAAAAAAATAGCAGACTTGTCCGCTATTTTTAATAAACTTACAATATTCATTACAAAAAAAATAGCTGCAATCCAGCTTTCTGATGTTGCTTTTGTCTTCGCTCTAATTTTTTTTAGACCATATTTATTTTTTGCTTATCCAAACTTTTCACCTATTAGATTTCTTTGGTTTTGTTCCTTTTTCTTTTTTCTTTTTTTGATAAGCTGTCTGTTCTATTTTTTTTCAGTATTCCTAGTGGAGATATTACTATTCTAATTTCCTTTTCTTTGTGCTATTTTCTATTTTTTCGGTTTAGATATAATTTGTCCGCTAACAATAATTCTGGGAAAAGACCATAAGTTTTCTTGTACATTTCTAGTTGTAAAACCATATCTGTTGTCTCATTAAAATTGTCCCAACTTATACGTTCCACTCTACTCATTCCACCACTTTCGCTAGCACTTATTTTTGCTCCAAACTCTACAGAATGACAATCTTTTCCTCTTATTATTGAACGAATATATGGCTGGCAAATGTTTACTATTCTGTCTGCCGTGCTATGCTTTTTTGTGTCATACAGCTCCTTTTGCTGTCTGTACAATTCTTGTATTATCCAATACCGGTTTTGTGTTTTTTTGTTTAGCAGAAATACATATCTATTTTCATAATGTTTAAACATTCCTATTGAAACCTTTTGAGGTGCTTCTGTTTTTAAAACGTCTAATAAATTTTCTATACTTCCAATGTTTCGTTTTAAGTAATTGAGTTGTTCCTTATAAATTTTCTAATCTTTTTTTTGTTTTTCTTTCTTTTTTTTGAAAAGTTTAAACTTAGTTTTTTTGCATCTCGTCTATAGGTTCTTGGTTTTTTGCTTAGTTTGCTTTGTGAATAGAGTGTATCTATTATTTTTTCAGTTTCTACTTTTGCTTTACTTAATAAACCAGCATCGGTTGGGTAAGATATATTCTAATCTGCTACACTAGCATCAATTTTTAGTGTGCCTTTTTTTTGTTTTAAATTGCTTACTTGTTGCTCTTTTTTTGATTTAAAATATCGGCTTTTTTTATTATTTCTTCATTCCAACTATCAAAAGCTATTGCGCCCATTCTTCTGCGAATATCTACAAATACTGTGTGGCAAAATGGCTTCTTTTTTTTGAAAACTTTTTAAACCACAAAAGTATTGCAAGTAAATATTTTCGCTTATCATATCTACTGTTCCTCTGTCATCAAGTCCAAAGTTTATTCATCTAAATTACATATATATATATATGCACTTTGCAGTCCTTTTTTTCAACTTGCAAACAATTAATTTATTGATAAACAATGCTTTACACTTTATTTATAAGAAAAACTGCAAGCCCTACTTAAGTATTTATGTGGGTAAAGTTCTCTGTATGCTTGTAAAACCGTATCTAATTCGAAAGACTCAAAATCTATACGCTCGTCTTCAAAATTTATGTTAACAATAGCTTCTTTCTCAATACCACTTTTCAAAAGCTTATGCATTGTTTGCATCAATAAATAGGTTTTGACAGACCTTCGAACACCAGTAAGACTTATTATTTTTGTACAATGAATAGGCAAATCAATATCACGAAACTTTATTACACTAAAATCTCTATTCTGATTATCTATAATTATCTCTTGAACTATTTTCTTCCGTTTCACAAGGTCAAAATACAAATATTTCCTTATTAAAAGGATAAACACATAACATCTATCACTTTTAAAGAGCCATTTTCACAATAACTGTCCTTTTTAAAAGGAAAATTTATACAAATAAATATAAATTGAATTTAATTGGCATAAATTTACACTACAAAGCACCTAAAAACAGATCACATCTCAAAAATTATCAATTTTTACATCAATATTAATTTTTGACCGAAAAATAACTCGTCTTAATTCATTGTAAATCAACAAAATACAAAAATAAAAAGTATTTTCAGATAATTTAGGAATCTAAATCCTAAAATATCGACTTTTTTAGGAATTGTAATCCTAAAATATCGACAATTATAGGAAAATGTTGTATATTTGTGCTAGTAAACCAGCAAATATGCAGTACAGAACACTATATAGCAAGCTAGAAAAACACCTCCAGCACAAAACATACACCATTTTAACAGGAGCAAGACAAGTAGGAAAAACATCACTACTCAAAAAACTGTACTATAAATTAAAAGATGAAAGTGAAATAGTACATTTCATTAATTTAGAAAGTAAAGAAATACTTAAACTACTAGATGAAAGACCAGACAATGTTTTTAATCTAATAAACATTATTCCAAAAAAAAGACTTGAAGGAAAAACCGATAAAAGAATCTATTTTTTAATAGACGAAATACAGTATTTAAAAGATCCGACTAATTTTTTGAAATATCTGTATGATGAATACGAATACAACGTAAAAATAATAGCTACGGGAAGTAGTGCGTTTTATATAGATAATAAATTTAGCGACTCGCTGGCTGGTAGAAAAAGAATTTTTCAGTTATATCCACTTTCATTTAATGAGTTTTTAGAATTTAAAAATCATCAAGAAATAAATGAAGAAATTGGAAATATAGTTAGTGAGCCAAACTATCATTCACAATATGGTTTAAATATAAACAAACTATTTAACGAATATTTAGTATTTGGTGGCTACCCAGAAATAGTACTTGAAAAAGATTTTGAAGAAAAAAAATGGCTCCTAAATGAACTCAAAAATTCTTACTTGAGGAAAGATATTACAGATGCAGGAATAGAAAAAGAGCATAAATTTATGATGATGGTAAAAATATATGCCAGTCAGATTGGAAATATTGTAAACAAAAACGAAATTGCAAATACAATAGGTTTGGATAACAAAACAGTAGAAAAATATTCGCACGTTTTAGAAAAAAGTTTTCATATAGACTTACTAAAACCATATTATAGAAATGTAAGAAAAGAACTTACTAAAATGCCAAAATTATTTTTTAATGATGTGGGTTTGCGAAATGCAATTTTAAATAAATTTGAATTTCCATTTTATAGAGACGATAAAGGAGCACTTTTAGAAAACTTTATTTATAACCAACTACGGCACAAACACGACCCATACAGTATAAAATACTGGCGTACAACAGAGCAAAACGAAGTAGATTTTGTAATAGAAGAAAGCTTTGAACAAGGCTATGCGCTTGAAGTAAAATGGAAATGCGAGAATTTTTCAAATAAGAAATACAAAAAATTTGAAAACGCATATCCAAATTTTCCATTATCTTGTTTAGATAGTACCAATAAAGAGATTTTGATTTATTGAGAAAGCTTTTGTCTTAAATTTAAGCAATAAATATTAGATTTATAAATATACAATAACTATTTAAATAAACTTTAGCCTAAAATTTAAAAACTTAATTTTACATAAACAACAAAAAATGAAACTCCAAAAACCCTTCACACTTCCTTGCGGAGCAATAATACCAAACAGAATGGCAAAATCTGCTATGTCTGAAAACATGGCTACTAAAAATCATCAACCAAATAAAGCTTTAAATACTTTGTATAAAACTTGGACAGATGGCGGAATTGGACTTTGTATTACTGGAAATGTTTTGATAGATAGAAAGCATTTGAACGGAGAATTTAATGTAGTTTTTGATGAGCAAAGCGATATGCAAGCCATAAAAAAATGGGCTTCGTGTGCAAAAGGATCCAATCAACATCTTTGGGTTCAAATAAACCATCCAGGTAGGCAACCAATTCCTTTTTCAAAGCAAAAACCTGTAGCGCCTTCTGCCATAAGAGTAAATATAATGAATGAACGTGTTTTTCAAACACCAAAAGCACTTACAGAACCAGAAATTGTAGAAATTATAGAAAAATTTGGTCAAGCAGCTTCAATATCTAAAGAAGCTGGCTTTACTGGTGTGCAAATTCACGCTGCACACGGGTATTTGGTGAGTCAATTTTTGTCGCCGCTTTCAAATATACGAGAAGATAAATGGGGCGGAAGTCTTGAAAACAGAGCACGTTTTCTAATTGAAATTTATAAAAAAATTAGAAATATTGTTGGTAAGGATTTTCCTATTGGTGTTAAACTAAATTCGGCAGATTTTCAGAAAGGTGGAATTACTGAAGAAGAATCTATGCAAGTAATAGATATGCTAGAAACAATAGGAATAGACCTAATAGAAGTTTCTGGAGGAACCTACGAGCGACCAAAAATGATGGGAAGCAAACAAAAAAACAGCACAAAAAAACGTGAAGCCTATTTTATAGACTTTGTACAGAAAGTAAGAAAACAAACTAAAGTACCTTTGATGCTTACTGGCGGAATTAGAAATATTGATTTTATGGAGCAATGTCTTGAAGAAAATCAACTCGATTTTATAGGAATAGCACGTCCGTATGCTTTAGAACCAAACTTAGCCAATGATATTTTTGAAGGGAAGACTAAAAGTTTAGAACATTTAAATTCAAACCTTAATGGAGCATTAGATATTTCTGTTCACGAAAAATATTTAGCGGATATTGCTTCGGGTAAAAAACCTAAAATTCTGAAAGGTTTTTCACTTAAACTGTTTATGCTTAAAAACTTCTTTCATTTACTGAAAGGTGGAAATAAGTAAAATGAGTTATAAAAATATTTCTAAAATTCTCAGTTTAATAATTCTAAGCTATTTGGCTTTTAATGCTTTTAAAATTTATCAATTCTCAAAATTAAATACTCAAGAGAAAGCAAAAGTTGCAATAGTACTTGGTGCAGGAACAAACAATGGAAAACCAACAGCAGTTTTTAAAGAACGAATAAAACATAGCATAAAACTTTACCAAGAAAATCGTATTGAGAAAATAATATTTACGGGCGGTTTTGGAAAAGGCGAAACAATTTCTGATAGCCAAGCTGCAAAAAATTATGCTATAAAAAATAATGTTCCAAAAGAAGCTATTTTAATTGAAGAAAAATCAAAATACACGATAGAAAACTTAGCTGAAGCAAAATCAATAATGGATTCACTAAAGTTTGAATCTGCTTTGCTTGTTTCAGATCCTTTACACATGAAAAGGTCTATTTCTTTGGCTCAAAAAATGAAAATCACTTGCTTCTCATCTCCTACTGAAACATCTATGTATAAATCAAGAAAAACAAAATTGCAGTTTTTAATTTACGAAACTTTTTACTTCACACTTGGAAAAATTTCTGGTAGGAATTAAAACCTTTATCAAAATATTATTTAGTAAAATTCGTTTTGTCTAAAATGAATAAATTTATCAAAGCTTTATCTTTCATTTTTATAGTTTCTACACTAATTATGTTAGCTGGTAGAAACCATCTAATACTTGGAACTTTTTTAATAATAAGTCGCTACTTACTTATTTTAATATTCGTAATTTTGATTTATCAATCTATAAAAAAAGAATTCTTTAAAATCAAGAAATATCTTGTAATTACAATTGGTTTACTATTCATAGAATCTGCTTATGTTAAATTTAATACAGCAAATTTTAACTTAAATACAAAGTCAGCTAATAAGCAAAAACTAAGTATTATTAGTTATAATATATACTTTAAAAATAAAAATCGAAGATCTTCTTTAAATTTAATCAAATCAAAAAAAGCTGATATTGTTTTTTTACAAGAAGTTACTCCAAAATGGAATAACAGCTTGAATGCCAATCTAAATTATCCACATAAAATTACAAAAGCACTTAATGGAACGCATGGTATTTCCGTATATGCGAAGCATCCTATAAAATTAATACAATACATCAACAATGATTATGGCTTACCAATAGCACAAATAATTGAATTAAATATTAAAGGGAAAAATATACTACTTTGCAATACTCATTTAGCTTCGCCTGCAAAAGCAGTTGAGAATCCAGAATACTTTTTGACTTATTATTTTGAAAATTATAAACAGCGTAAAAAACAATACAATAAAATAGAAAGCTACATTAATTCTATAGAAAATAATTATGCAGAAATTTTATTTATTGGAGATTTAAATACTACAGAATACGAACCCCTTTTTAGAGATATAATGTATGACTGGCAAAATACTTCAAAAAATTTCTTCTCTAAAAGTTTTCCAAATTCTAGTAAACTAGACCCTGTAATAAACTTAGATTACATACTATTTAGAAAAAAAGCTGAGATTGTACAATATGAAGTTTTGAAAGGAGGAAGTTCAGATCATTCAGCTATTTATTCTGAAATTCAGTTTTAAAGCTTAAATTTACTTCCAAACAAAAAACAATATGGATTGGTTTTCGATTATACTAGGAATTTTAGCAACAGGTTTTGGTTTATACACATTAAATTCACGTAGACAAAAAGATTATTCATCTGCAAGGCTCAATGCTATGAAATCTATGTTTGGCGAAAACGCTGGAGACAAAGTACACTTTATTGCTTACGGAATAATTCCTTTAGTAATAGGTGTAATGATGTTTCTAAAGGCTTTTGGAATTAGTTTGTAAAAAAATAAAATATTCATAATATTATTATATGAAATGGTTTTTTATTGCCCTAACTTTACTTATTATTCCTATTTCATTAATTATTATTATTAATGAAACGAGCCAATTTAACTCTTCAAAACAATGCTCTTGGCAATGCCATAATAACACTTTTAACTGTAAAGAAAATCACACCAAACTTCTTAAACCTTATATAAATAAGATTGACATTATCTACAATTTTATAATTCAATCTCTTACAAACACAGGTAATTATAAACAAGCAAATATTTTATATTTAGTAATAATTTGGCCTATTATTATGCTTGGTTTAAGCCTTGGAAACATATTTTTATTTCAAAAATTGAGAAATGGAACAAATTATTAATTTTTTTTACCAATATTGTACAGATTTTGTAGTAAATTTAGCTAACTTACTCCATCTTTCTTATTACGAAATTAATGCTTTCATCTTTGTTTTTATTTGGCCAACATTCACGATATTTCTTATTCTCATTTTTTGCTTTCAATTATTAATAATACTAAAAAAAACAAAATTTACATAAGTTTATCTTTGCGCTTTTCAACTAAAAACACACTATGTCATTTTTAAAACTAGGCTTATCTAAAGAACTTGCAAATCAGGTTTCTAAACAAAATTATAAAAAACCAACTCCTGTACAAAATGAAGCCATTCCAAATATTTTATTAGGAATAGACCTACTTGCAGTAGCAAAAACAGGTTCTGGTAAAACGGCAGCTTTTGTGCTACCATTACTTCAACTTTTAGAAAAACCGAAAAAGAAAAAAACACGTTTTATAAGAAGTTTAATTCTTTCGCCAACAAGAGAACTTGCTGAACAATTGAAAGGTGTAATAGAACAATTTACCGATAACTTAGCTTACAAAATAAACACAATGGCAGTTTATGGTGGTGTATCTATAAACCCTCAGATGCAAAAATTGTCTAATGTAGATATTCTGGTTGCTACACCAGGAAGATTGCTCGATTTATTAGAGCAAAATGCAGTTCATTTATCTGAAACTGAAGTTTTAATTTTAGACGAAGCAGATAAAATGCTCAACAAAGCTTTTGAAGAAGAAATGGGCAAAATATTATCTTTTTTACCAAAAAAACGTCAAAATTTACTTTTTTCGGCAACTTTTAGTGAAAAAATAGAAAAAATATCTTCGACCATACTGTCTAAACCTACTGTTGTTAGAATAAAAGAAGAAGAAAATAACATTGATTTAATAACGCAAAAAGCCTATTTAGTAAAAGCCGAAAACAAAGGCCCATTTTTAAGAAAATTGATAAATGAAAATGATTTTAAACAGATATTAATTTTTGTTTCTTCTACCAGAACAGCAGACAATTTAGTACAAAAACTAAACAAAAACGGAATTTCGAGTCACGCTATTCATAGCAAAAAATCTCAAGCAGCTAGAACAGAAGCCTTGAGAAGATTTAAACAAGGAAATATCAATGTTTTGGTTGCTACAGATTTACTAGCCAGAGGAATCGACATAGATTTTTTGCCTTGCGTAATAAATTATGAACTGCCCAGATCGCCAAAAGATTATGTACACAGAATAGGAAGAACTGGTAGAGCAGAAAACGCTGGAAAAGCAATTAGTTTAATAACAAAAGATGATGCACATCATTTTAAAATTATACAGAAAAAGATGAAAAAGCAAGTTGAAACTGTAAAAGTAGAACAAAAGCCTAAGCAATAAACTTATAGCCTACACCTCTTACAGAATGAAAATGTTGTGGCTTTTTTGGATTTTCTTCAAAATATTTTCTAAACGAAAGTATAAAATTATCGATAGTTCTTGTAGAAGGAAATACATCATAACCCCAAACATATTGCAATATCTGCTGTCTAGAAACAACTTCATTTTTTCTATCAATTAAAAGTTTTAATAATTTCAATTCTTTACTTGTAAGACTTATTTCACCTTTCAATGTTTGAGCAGTAAAAGTGTTAAAATTTACACGATTCTCACCAAAATTATAATCGCTAAATTCGTCAGCATCTTCATTACTTTTAAAACTTCTTTTTACTAATACTTTTACTCTAAGCAAAAGTTCTTCAAGATTAAAAGGCTTTGTTAAATAATCATCTGCGCCAACTTTCAGTCCGTTTATTTTATCTTTTGAAGTGTCTTTTGCTGTTAAAAATAAGATTGGCGTTTCGGTATCAGAAAGTCTTATTTTTTCACAAACTTCAAAACCATTTACTTCTGGCATCATTACATCTAATATTGCTAAGGTAAATCTTTGCTCACCAAAAACTTTTAAGGCTGCTGCACCATTTTCAACAGCTTCTACTTCATATCCTTCTAGTTCTAAGTTTAATGTGATTCCTTCTCTTAAACTTTTTTCGTCTTCTGCTAATAATATTCGTGCCTTCATACTTAGGGTTTTTTAGGTGTTAAATGTAATTTATAGACTAAAGGTTATTAAAAAATCTTAAAATTTAGTCATTGAAATGTCAAACTTGAAAATTGATACTAAAAATAGAACCTACAGGAGCATTGTCATAAATTTCTATATTACCCTTGTGAAATTTAACTAATTCATTTACAATATACAATCCTAAGCCTGTTCCTTTTGTTGCTCTAACTTCTTCATTTCCAACTCTATAAAACTTATCAAACACTTTTAGTTTTTCTTCTTCCGCTATTCCTAAACCTACATCTTTTACCGTCATTAATATATTTTCTTCAAAATAAGTCAATGAAAAATATACTGGACTGTTTTCTGGAGAATATTTTATAGCGTTTTCTAGTAGGTTTATTATTATGGAAGTAAAACCAGATTTGTCTGCTTCTAAAATAATATTTTCATCTATTTCTGCTATTATTTTATTTGTTGAAGCAGTTCTACAACGCTCTACAATTTGCTTACTTAGATCACTTATATTTAATTTTTGCTTAGAAAAACCATAAGCGTCATTATCTATTTTTGCAGCTAAAAGCACATTTTCTACTAGGTTCTGGAGTCTATCTACTTCATATAAAGAATTTGTAATTAGTTTGTCTTTTATTTCTGGTTTTAGTTCATGTTTTTTTAATGTTTCAGACATTAGCTTTATAGAAGAAAGTGGCGATTTTAGTTCGTGAGTAATCGAAAGTATAAAATTTTGTTGTTGCCTAGAAAAATTTATTTCTTGTTCTACAGATTTTTTTACTCTAAAAACCAAAATAACGAGTAACAAAGTAAAAACAAGCCCTTCAGTAATAATCATTATTTTTTCTCGTTCGTACTTTTTATTTAAAGTCAAAAAAGCCTCAGAAGTTTTATATGCTTCTGATACATTATTAAGTTCGTGAATTTTTATTTCGTTAGAAAAATTTATTTTCGTTTTTTTATACAGAAGAAAAGTCCACCAAAAAAGGAAAGACAATACGTAAATAAGCGTAATGTAAAAAAAGATATATTTTTTGTTGCTATTGATATTTTTTAATTTATTATTTCTACAAATTTAGGCAATTTAACGTAAAAACTGGTACCGCTTTTATACTCAGATTCGAACCAAATATCGCCATCTACGTTTTCTATAATTTGTTTAGATATTGCAAGTCCCAATCCTGTTCCCGAAGATTTTGTAGTAAAGTTTGGTACAAATACTTTATGTTTTTCTTCATTGGTAATTCCTATTCCATTATCTGTAATACAAACTAAATAGTCTGCATTTTCTTTAGTTAATTTTACTGTAATAACTCTAATTTCATTTTCATCAGTTGCCTGAATAGCATTTTTTATTAAGTTGTTAAACACCGAAATCATTTGATTTTTATCTGCAAGAATAATAGCATTTTCAAAAGCATATTCTTTTACTAAATTAATTTTATCGTGCTTAAATAAATCTGCAGCAGAATTAATTACTTCTACCAAATCTATTGCTACTTTGTCTCCTTTGGGCATTTTCGCAAAGGAAGAAAAAGCCGTTGCTATTGCAGAAAGATTATCAATTTGCTCTATAAGTGTTTTAGAAACTTTTACTGCCAAATTTGCTCCTTTTTCTTTATCGTCTTTAAGTACATTTTGCAGATATTGAATGCTCAATTTCATTGGTGTTAGAGGATTTTTAATCTCGTGAGCTATTTGCTTTGCCATTTCTCTCCAAGCACTATCTCTTTCAGATTTTGCCAGTAATTTTGCATTTTGCTCTAATTGTAAAATCATTCTATTGTACTCTTTCACCAATGCTCCTATTTCATCATCTTGCTTCCAATTTATAGTTTCGTTTTTTTGAGTAAGCTTTATATCTTTTAGTTTATTACTAATTACTTTTAGTGGGTTTGTTATAGAATTTGATATAAAAAAAGCTACAATACTCGCTATAAGTAGTAATAAAACATACACATTTATAAGCGAAATCATAAAATTAGAAATGTCTTGATTTAAGTTTTTTTCTTTTGCAAAGTATGGTACATTTAAAAAAGCCATACTTTTGCCTTGCTTATCTAAAATTGGTAAATAAGAAGATAAATATTGTAAATTTCCTATGTTTTCTTCTTGAACCAATAAAGATTTCTGTTCATTATTGAGTAAAACATAAGCCTCTGGATTTATAATATTAGAAAGTAAACCACTAGAAAAAATACCATCTTGAGAACTTTTTAAAAGTTGCCCTTCGGTATTAAATATATTCAAATCCATTTTATGAATATCTGAAATTTCTAAAATATCGGTATTTACACTATTCAATAAATAGTTATAAAAACGCTCAGAAGTATTTAATTTATTTTTTTCTATAAGGTGTTTTAATGAAATTCCAATAGACTTTTGTTTTCTAATTAATCTTTTTTTATGATAAGAATTATATTGTTCAGAAAAATAACTTACGGTGGCTAAACCAATTCCAAAAAACGATAATAACACTAGCGATAGCATTGCTATTGCAATACGTTTTCTAAAAGAAAAATTGAAAATATTTTTATTTAGCTTTGAAGTTAAACGGAAATAAATTAAAACAAAAAAGAAACCTAATATCAAATAAAAGACCAACACAAAAGAAAAAACAGAAATCATATCAAATAAAGTTTCTTTTTTACTTGAAATAATTATTTTTTTGTGTGCATCTATAGTATAAACTGTATGTTCGTATCCATCTTTAAAATACGCTGTTTCTTTAAGGTTTTCGATGTTAGACACATAAGCAAACTCATCGCTTTGACTCATTAAATTATTGTCTATATAAACAGCATATTCAAAATCTTCATTGTATTGTTTTATTAAATCATTTTTTCCTTCTAATAATAATTCTGGATATACATTGCCAATATCGTAGGTTTTAGGAGATATTTTTATAGCTAAAGTTCCTACAATCTTCTTTTCATCAATTATTTGTAGCAAAGACAAATATGAAGATTGATAAGTTTTTGCTTTTATAAAAATTAAATTTTCGTTGAGTGTACTTTCTCCATATTTGTTTATTATGGTGTAATAGTCTTCTAAAGTTTCACTACTTTTTGTTTTTATTGCTTTTCCTTCTACATTAAATGGTGTTATAGCAACATTAAATTTGCTGTAATAACCTCCAAAATAAAGAAAATTCATTCTCTTATAAACATCTGAGTAAGAGATCATTGGATATTTAAAAAACTTTTTTATTAAAGCATCTCCTTGAATTTTAGAAGCTATTTTATCAAAATAATCTTCTGCTGTTACATCTCTTTGTCTCGATTTTTTTGAAGCCAAAGTTTGCTTTATGCTCATTTGTTTCTGAACAGAAAATTCTCTTATTAAACTAGAAACCTGTATTACTGCAAAAAATAAAGTCAGTAAAATAATTATTACTGTTCGGTTACTTTTACTTTGTTTAAAATTAAAAAACACAAGTAAACTGTAAAGCAAAAACAAAAAACTTGCTCCTATTGAAAGAATTTCAAAATTAAAATAATAAAGTAATAAACCAACAATTACAGATTGAAAGACTACAATTGCAATTTTAAAATTATTGTTTTTTATCGTAAATAAATATGATAAATGTATTAATAAGAAAATTAAACTCACCAGCAAGCCAACTATTAAACCAAAAATAGCGTACGCATTAAAAAGGCTTAAATTTTTAGGACCAAAATTTATAACAGAATCTAAAACTAATTTTTTTAAAGTAATACTAGAAAAAACGTATAAAAAAATCGAAAAAATAGCCAACACAAAAGGAATAAGCTTTGTAAATGGCTTACTACTACGCATTAAGTTTATAAATATATAATAAACAACTCCTAAAAAATATAATGAAAAAATAAATAGAAAACCAAGAGAATTTAAAAACTTACTACCATAGAGCATAGGACTAAAAAGTACTAATTTATTAAATTCAAAAGGAATAAAATAGCATAATAAATAGAGTAAAAAACCTAGAAAAAACAAACAAACTACACCTAAATAATGTTTATTTTTTTTGCTAAAAAACTTCACTAATTCTACACAGAGAAAAAAGTAAAAAAACAAGACTAAAATACTGATAGTAAGTTTTGTCTTACTAATATTTTTTTGATCTTCAGTATTGTGTTGAATTCTAAAAATTGTATTTCCATTAGGATCCAATATTTGCTCACCTTTTTCTAAAGCAATTGGCATAATTACATCTGCATCTTGAAATTGAAATTGCTTAGAAAAACTGTTTGATAAATATTTATTTACGAAATTGTAACTATAGCGCAATAAACTAAGCGCAACATATTCTCTATCTCCTTTGGTTTTTTTTAATGCAATGTAGTAGCCATTATTTAAACTTATTTGCTTAGCTGTATCATTTAAACTTGCAATATTTAAATCTGGTATTGCTTTATTTTCATTCCAAAAAACAAGTTCTCCTTTTTCATATACAAATAAATCGAAGGGTAAATCTTCTTCAATAGTTTTAAATTCTTCTATTGATACATTATTAATGTTTAAATTTTCATTATTGCTTACATTTTCTAAACTAGAATAGATTTTTTCAATTTCGGCTTCGGCGTGTATTTTTACTTCTTTAAAATTTATCGTATCTGAAAAAAAATAAATGTAAAGTGTGCCAAGTACTACCAGTACAAAAAGTAAGAAATGTAATATTTGCTTTTTATTCAAAAGTGCTAGAATTAATTGCAATTAATATAAATAGTATCGGAAAAAATTTCATTAGATAAGTTTTGAGTTAAATCTCTTACTACTATTTTATAAACTAAAGTGTCAGTAGTACAACTTGTACAAGCACCTAACTTACAGAATATTGGTGGTGTTTTTAAAATTAACTCACCAGAAACTGCTTTTATTTTACCGTTTGGTTCAAAATTTGGAAGATTTGTAAGCGCAAAACAACTATCTCGCATATCTATTAAAAATGCACCATAATAAGGATCTTTAAAACAAGTAGTATCTGAATCAAAATCACAAACATTTATTCCACAGTTTGCACTTATTCCTGCATCTTTTCCCAAATTACCATCTCCATCTTCAAAACTTAATACTAAACTTAGCGTATCTCCAACATTTACTTGATTTTTAGATAAATATAAAAATTCAATTTTTGGTTCTGGCGGAAAATCTGGTTTTGTAGTACAAGCTAAAAATGTACAAACAATTGCAAAAAAGAAAAAATAAAATTTAGTGTTATTCATAATAATAGTCTACAAAACTTAAAACCTAAAAACATCAAAAGAATTACCTTTGCAAAGTTAATAATTTATACGCAATTAAAATTTAGATAATTTTGCTTCCATTAAATAAAATAAATCATACCAATTTTGAAGAAGAGGCACTTAAAGTTTTTAAATTTCAAGCAGAAAATATAGCTGTATATAAAAACTATTTAAACACTTTAAAAGTGAAAATTGCAGATATTAAAACTATTACCGATATTCCTTTTTTACCAATTAGTTTTTTTAAAACACACAATATTGCTTTAAAAAATAAAACAGATATTACTTTTTTAAGCAGCGGTACTACTCAAAAAAATAGAAGTAAACATCATATAAATGATATTTCTATTTACGAAAAAAGTTTTACACTTGGCTTCAATCATTTTTATGGAAACTATCAAGACTATTGCATTCAAGCCTTGCTACCATCGTATTTAGAAAACGAGCAGTCTTCGCTTATATATATGATAAACTATTTTATTAAAAATTCTACTCATACGTCAAGTAGCTTTGTTACAGAAGCAGAATTAATAAATAATGCCGAAAAACTCAAAAATGAAAAAGTTTTGCTCATTGGTGTTAGTTATGCGCTTTTAGATTTAGCAGAAAAAACCAGCATAGATTTAGGCAATTATATTATTATGGAAACTGGTGGCATGAAAGGGCGAAGAAAAGAATGGACTAGAGATGAATTGCACCAAGTTTATAATAAATCTTTTAAAACTAAAAAAATACATTCTGAATATGGAATGACAGAATTATTGTCTCAAGCATATTCTAAAGGCAATGGTATTTTTTATACACCACCTTGGATGAAAATTTTAACCAGACCTTTCAACGAACCATTTTCGCAACAACAATATGGGCAAACTGGAGTGCTAAAAGTTATAGATTTAGCAAATATAAATTCTTGCTCGTTTATAGAAACTGCAGATTTAGCAAAAGCTTATCCAAATAATAGTTTTGAAATACTTGGAAGAATAGATTTTGAAGATATTAGAGGTTGTAATTTATTAATTTCTTAAAAAATAACACCTAACTGAACATTTATTATTGGAATTATTGGAATATAGTTAGCAGGAGAATTAAAAACATGACGATAACCTAAACCAGATTTAAATTTAAAATATCCAATTTTTCTAATTGTTCTTTGAATTCCCCAAGTTGGTCCAATAACCAAAATATTTAAAGTAGGATTAGAAACTTTTATATTGAAATGAGTGTGTAAACTCAAAAAATTACTTGAAAAATTAGTAGTTTTCTTGCCTCTTTTTGCTCTCTTTACAATATTGTAATTCCATTTAGGTTCGAAATGAATTTTTGGTTGCGGAAAAAAATAAAACTGAACAGACAATGGACCTGTATTAGCAGCATACGCAGACATTCCTAATCTCCCGCTTATATCTAAACTAAACTTTTTAGCCAGCCTTATTTCAGTTCCAACTGATGGAAATAAAAAACTTAGTTTAAAAACTGCTGCTTTGTCTTCAGTTGTTGTTTTAAAATTCTTTTTTGATAAGCCTTCAAAAGAATATTCGTCATAATCTTCTTGAGCAGTTAACTGTACTGTACTAAAAAAAATAAATAGTGTACAAAATAATAAGTTCGTTATTTTAATTTTGCTTGATTCCATATTAAATCCATTTCATTAAGAGTCATGTTTTCCAAAGATAATTCTTTTTCTTTAGCAACTTCTTCTATATATTCAAAACGTTTTTTGAATTTTTTATTTGTTCTTTCTAATGCTTTTTCTGGATCAATTTTTAAAAACCTAGAATAGTTAATCAAAGCAAACAACAAATCTCCAAATTCATCTTCAATTTTATCATTATCTGCTAAAGCTACAGCTTCTATCAGTTCATTGCTTTCCTCTTCTACTTTTTCCCAAACATCTTCAATTCTTTTCCATTCAAATCCAACTTTAGCAGTTTTTTCTTGCATTCTAAATGCTTTATTAATTGCGGGTAAAGAATTTGGAACACCTTCTAAAACAGATTTTCTACCTTCTTTTAGTTTTAATTTTTCCCAGTTTTTTAAAACTTCTGCTTCTGTTTCTATTTTTTCATCGCCATACACATGTGGATGTCTACTTATTAACTTATCGCATTGCTGGTTCAAAACGTCAGCAACATTAAAAACACTTTTTTCTTCGGCAATTTTTGAATAAAAAATTAAATGCAAAAATAAATCACCAAGTTCTTCTTTTACATTTTCTAAATCGTTATTTAAAATAGCTTCACTTAGCTCATATACTTCTTCAATACTCAAATTTCTCAAACTATGAATAGTTTGTTTTTTATCCCAAGGGCATTTTTCTCTAAGGTCGTCAAGAATATTTAGTAGCCTTTCAAATGCTTGCAATTTTTCTTTCATGCTTTATGATTTTGGGATTTTTAAAAAAACACCTAACTTTAATCTCCAATTCTGAGGTATGTTATTTTCTTTTTTAATAGATTCAATACTGCTTCCATATTTTACAGATATATCCCATAAATTATCGCCATTAACTATTTCGTGAAGTTTACAATTACAAGCAGTTTCATCTATTTCATTAGCTTTAAAACCAACTTTATTATTTTTTGAAGAACTACTTTCTTTAACTCCGTTATTTTCTGCTACAGTACTTTTTTTAACACCATAAAGTTTCAATTTTTTTCCAATGTTTAGAAAATTACTCGTAAGTCCGTTCCATCTTTTAATTTCTGAAACTCTACAACCAAACTTTTCTGCTATAAAACCAAGATTATCACCAGTTGTAACAGTATAGCTTGTATAATTACCAGATCCACTATAATCTGAAATTATTTTCTCTTCTAGTTCAACAATTTCCTCTTTAAAATAAGGATCATCAAATAAAAAATCTTTATTTATATCATAATAGCCCAAAGCATAATTTGGAATTTTCAATACATAGCCTGTATCTCTTTGAGGAATAATATTCTTAGTTAAAGAAGGGTTTAACTCTTTTAAAATGGACTCTTCAACACCCAATAATTCTGAAGTGTATTTAAAACTTAATTTATCAAAAATCTTTACTTTTTCTACATCAGTATAGTGAAGTTTTGGCTTTCTTGGGTAAATATAATAATCTTCCGCATAGTGCATTGCATACATTATGGCTATAATTTTTGGAACATAAAGTTGTGTTTCTCTGGGCATATAAGGTCTTGCCAGCCAATAATTAGAATATCCACCACTTGCTCTTATCGCTTTATTTATGTTGCCGGCACCAGCATTATACGCAGAAATAGCCAGCAACCAATCCTCATAAATACTATGTAACTGTTCAAAATATTTAACAGCAAATTGTGTTGCAATTTGAGGGTTTCTGCGTTCATCTTCAATACTGGTAATACTCATACCTTTATATTTCGCTGTTGCATACATAAATTGCCACAAACCTGTGGCACCCATTGGAGATTTTGCCAAAGGATTTAAATGAGATTCAATTATTGAAACATATTTTAATTCTAATGGCAAATTGTTTTTATCTAATTCTACTTCATAAAGCGGAAAGTAATATTCTGCCTTGGTCAACATTTTAACTAAAAAGCTCCTATTAAAATAAATATAATTTCTTATTTGATTTCCAATACTAGGCGTAAACCTAATATTGATAGTTGTGGGTATTTTACTTAGCTTTTCTTTAATAATTTCATCTGTAAGATCTGGTAATTCTTCTTTCTTTAAGTTAATAAAAACATCTATTTTCTCGTCTGATAAATAGTTTATATCAAAGCCTAAAGCTTCTTTGTGCTTTAATTCAAGTTCAAAATCCGAATATTTAATAATGGTATCACTTCCAGATATAGAATCTGTTACCAACTGAATTGAATCTACCTGAGCCTGAACCGAAAAAGTAAACAAAATAAATATTAGACTATAAAAAAAATTTTTCATAAAAATTATGAGCTTAGTTGTAAAAGACAAAATTAACAAAAAAAAAGCGTCTTGATGATTCAAGACGCTTTTAATAATTTTAAATTAAATCCTAATCCATAGATTTTGGATCTTGAGCTTCATAGTCAACTTTAACGTCCATATCGTCTTCAGTTTCTATTTGCAATTTAAACTCAACTCTTCTATTTTTTGCTCTTCCTGCTTCATTATCAGAACCGTCAGTATTTTCATTAGGTGCTATTGGATTTGTTTCACCAAAACCTTGAGTCATAATTCTTGCTTCGTCAATACCTTTTTCTATGAAATATTCCTTAGCTTCAATTGTTCTTCTTTCAGAAAGTTTTTGGTTATATGCATCAGATCCTTTACTATCTGTATGTCCATCTATTTTCAATTTAACATTTGGGTATTTATTCATTAAAGTTAAAACAGAATCCATTTCAACGGCATACATTTCTCTAATATCAGACTGATCGAAAGCAAAATAAACATTTTTTACTTTAACTCTATCAATTGCTTTCATATAAAATACTTTTGTTAAAGTATCTGTTGTCATGTTTGCAATTTCACTTTCTTCTATTGTAGAAATACTTGGCCAGTATCCATCTTTACTTCCATTCATTTTATAAGCAAATCCATCTTCCAATTTAAAAGACCCTGGTTCTTTAGCAGTAGTTTGATTTCCAATAAAGTCAAAATCTCCATTATTTACTTTGTAAAAAGCAGCTTCTACACCAGTCATAGCTTGGTTTGACTCATCGCCTTCTAAAGCAAAAGTATAAGATAAAAATTGTTCTTTAATTAATTTCACTTTAAAAACATCATCACAACAAGTTTCTCCTCTTGAAGAAGTAGTTCCTACTCTATTTGAAACCATATAACCATCAGTTCCTGCATCATTAAGTGCTAAATACAAATCATCTGCACTTGAGTTTATAGGGTAACCTGCATTAGTAACTGCTCCAGTATATTCAGAACCAAACCCTTCTACACTAAATACATCTAAACCTCCCATACCTGGGTAACCTTCCGAACTAAAAAATAATTTACCCGAAGCATTATCATAAAATGGTGTAAGATCGTCATATTTAGTATTTACAGAACTTCCTAAGTTTACAGGAGTAGAAAAATTACCGTCTTTATTCATTTCTGCATAATAAATATCCATACCACCTTTTGAACCAACTCTATTAGAAGCAAAATATAATATTTCATTTCCTAAAGCATCATAAGCTAATGCTGGATGTGTAGTATTTGCACCTTTTTTGTTTATCATAGATAATGGTTCTGCTTCGCCCCAATCTCCGTTTACTTTGTTACTCTTATAAATGTTACAATTCATTGATTGTGCTGGCTCTTCTGCACATTTAGTAAAGTACATAATATTTCCATCTCTAGATAATATTCCGTTTCCTACGTGCATATTAGAAGAGTTTATATTTTCATTTAAAAATTCTCTCTTCCAAGTTCCGCCTTCATTTGTAGCAAAATATAATTTTGAATAATAATCTTCATTTGCTGCTTGTGCAGTTTCTAATTCAATTGCATTTTCAGCTAACAAAGCTGCCATAAGAACTTTTCCATTACCTATAGATTTTGGAGAAAAATCTTGAAGCGTATTGTTTAGTCCACCACTTACAGTTTCTACTTCTACTTCTTGTTTCCCATCCATCATTTCTTTGGCCAATGCTATTCCTTCAAGTTCCATTTTAGCTCTGGTTTTTAATCCAGTACCATCTTTATCGTCATAATCGCCAACAAATTCATCAAATTTTACTTGAGCTTCATCATACTTACCTTGGTTTTTTAGCATTAATGCTTCAAAAAACTTTGCTTCTGGTTTTGTAGAATTTAATTCTGAAGTTTTTGCATACCACTCTTCTGCTTGCTTATAATCTTTTAGAGCCTTATTGGTTTCTGCAATTTTGTAAGTAAGTTTTGTATTGTTTTGTTTTTTCTCGTAAGCTTCGCCGTATAGTTCTACTGCATTGTAGTAACTACCGTCTTTATATAACTGGTCTGCAGTTTTTATCTTTTTTTGAATAGCACAAGATGATAAAAGCACTACCGTTAAAGCTATTGTTAGGATATTATTTATTTTCATTAAAATAAGTTTTTATGTTGTATTAAAATCTTGGGTTAAATAAATATGTATTTGCCGGTGTAGGTTTTTTACCTTGACCAAAATAGCTAATACCAATTTCAAATGCAGAAGGCAATCTGTTTACGTTTGTTGCAGATTTTGAGTCTTTACCCATTCCTGCCAAACCTATATCGTAAGCTCCTGTAATTCTGAAATTTTCAAAATCAATTCCAGCTTTTGCAATCAATGCTCCACCTTCATTTAATCTATACCAAGCACCTAAAAATACCGAAGTATTTTTCTTTGGTTTTTCTATGATTTTATATCCAGCTGTTACACCAAAATTAATTTCGTTTGTATTTGCTGTAGTTTGAAATAATAAACCAGGTATAATCATTGTTTTCTTGATTTCAATTTCTGCACCTACATGTACTACATGTCTTAAAGGTGTTTTATAATCACTAGCACCTGTTGGGTTGTCTATAAAATCGTCTTTAGGTGTAAGTATATGATTTGCAGAATAACCTCCATATAAAGTAGTTGCTTTACCAATTTGAGCATCTACAAGCATTCCAGCTCCTAAATCAAATACGTGTTTTGCATCTGTATTTAAGTTATCATCTGGACTTGTTGTTAAGTTTCCTACAATTTCATCTTCAAACTTAAAATCAGGATCTAAGCGTCTATTTGAGTATAAACCTTGAAAACCTAATGCTATATGTACTTTTCCTTTTTTGTCTAAACCTAAATGATAAGCTACATTTGCGCCTACATCTATAGTATTAAATGCGCCTACTTTGTCATAAGTAACAACTGCTCCAACACCTAAAGCACTATTTTTCAATTTATCTTTAAGCAAAGAAAAATCTACAGATAAAGAAGGTGTCATATAAGTATTTGACTTTTGCTGTTGAATATTTCTCCACTGGTCTCTATATATAGCAGTAACTCTATATAGACCGTTGAATTTTCCTGTAAGTGCAGGATTCAAAGTTAATGGCGATGCATAATATTGAGAGAAATGAACATCTTGCGCTGTTAATGACAATCCAATAAATACAAAACTAAAGAGTATAAAAATTCTTTTCATATATTAATGTTTAGGTTAAATTTATTTTATAAGTTCAATAAAACTTTGTTAAGAATTACTAAAATCAATTGTAAAAATATGTTTTTTTTTCAAAAGCAAAAATTAAAACTTCTTTTTTTTATCATAATTTTGTGCTTATTATTTTTTAATATAGAATAAAGATTTGCTATCAAACCCGTACTTTGGCATAAATATTGAATATTTGCTTATCAAAACCATTTAACTATGAAAAATTTAATAATATTATTTGCATTGATGCTTTCTTCTAATAGTATATATGCACAAAACAAAATAGATTACCCTGAAACTTTTGAAACCTTATACTCTGTAATTTTTGATGGTGATACTATTGCTATATTAAATGTAGCAGAAGTAAGTGTGGTTAAATACAAGTTTAAAGATACTAGAGCGCGTTGGCTTTATGAAAGAACTTTAAGAAAGACTAAAAAAGTAGTTCCTTATTATGATATTGCTTTAAAAGTAATGGAGGAACTTGAAGAAAAAGCAGATAGTTCTTCTAAAAGGGAGTTTAATAAATATAAGCGACAAACAAAAAAAGAACTAGTGCGTAAATTTGAAAAAGAACTAAGAGATCTTACCAGAACTGAAGGTAAAATTTTGGTAAATATGATTAATAGAAATACTGGGAAATCTTTTAATGATTTAATAAAGGAATACAACAACCCAGTAAAAGTGTGGGCATATAATATTGTAGCAAAAAGGTTTGGTTATGACTTAAAAGAAAGCTACGACCCTAAGGATCCTGAAAACAAAAATTTAGAAATGGCACTTAAAAGTCTTGGCTATTAAATTATACATTTATTAAATCCTTTATGCTATAATTTTTTATTGGCATAGAAATTGTTACCTTTGCAGTATAAATTTTTTATTAACTTAAAACCAAAAAAATGAAAAAAATTAATGTAATTATTCTACTTTTTGTAGGAATTTTAGGAATGACAACTATAACTAGTTGTAACCCAGAACCTAACACCGATGTATTACCAACTTTAGGATTTATTTCTGAAGCAAGTAGTATTACTGCAGATGCTACAGTTGATACTTTAACACCTTTATTATTTAAAGTAACTGCTAAGCAAAACCCTAACACAAAAAAAGCTTTACAGTCTTTAAGAGTTCAAAGTTTTATGGACAACTCTCCAGTAAAAGATACTACTGTAACTATTAATGATGATGATTTTTTAGGATCATTTAATTATGATGCTACTATTACTCCTTCTAAAGAAGAAAAATTTATCTTTACTTTAACTGACAAAGCAGGAGAAACAGTTGACAAAACAATTACTATTACTACAAATGAAAGACCTGCTGTTGTAGCACCTACTCCAGTAGTAGAGTACGCTGCTAGATTATTAGGTGGTCAAGCTAACCCAACTGAAGGTAGTTTCTATGATGCTCATACAGGGACTGTAAAATTAGTATCAGATGCTAATAGTTCTGAATCAACTATTGATTTAATTTTTGCTTATGAAGTTGGTAACCAATTCTTTATGGGAGCTCCAAGTAATTCAGACATACAAGCATCTCATACAAATGTAGCTAGTTGGACTACTCAAAATGTAACTTTTATCGAAGAGAGTACATTGACTGTAGCTGAATTTGATGCAATAGAAAATGTAGAAGATTTACCAGCTGTAACAAGTACTGCTACAAAAATTGATTTTTTACTTACTGACAAAATATTTTCTTTTGAAACAACTGATGGTAAAACAGGTATAGTAAAAGTTAATTCTACTACAGGTTCAGGTGGTGCAAACACTGCAATTGATATTGATGTAAAAATTCAACCATAAGAATTTTCATAACACAAAAATATATTCAAGAGCTCCTTTTTAGGAGCTCTTTTTATTTTAAGGCAACAATGATGTCGTCTACAGAAATATCATTCATACATTTAAAATGAGATTTTGGGCATTTTGCATAGCCTATTTTAGAACATGGTCTACATTTTAAATCATTAACTTCTATAACCGAAAACTTATTTGTAGAAACATAAGGATACATCCCAAATTTAGTGGTGGTATTTCCCCAGATAGAAATAATGTCTTTTTGTAGCGCAGATGCTATGTGCATTAAACCTGTATCGTGCGTTATAATTTGTTTTGCCTGTTTTACTAAAGAAGCAGATTGGTTTAAATTAAATTTTCCCACAGCATTAAAAACTTTTTTAGGAAATGCTTTTTCTACTGCCACACCAACTTCTATATCTTCTTTTCCTCCTAACAATACAATAGCTAATTCTATTTTTGAACAAACTTCTAAAATTTTATCTAAAGGCATTCGTTTAGTTGCAAACTTAGCTCCTATCACAAAACCAATGTATTCTTTTGGTAAATTAAATTCTGATAATGCAACTTCATCTTTTGCTGGAATAAAATAATCTAAACCTTTTGCATCGTTTTTTACATTAAAACTTTTCAAAGTATCTAAATACCTGTCCACAATATGCAAACTAGGCATCTTGTCTATTTTAAAATTAGTTAGTAGAAACTTTTCTACATTGTATTTTTTAAAAGCAAAAGAAGGTTTACCAAGTCTTGTTTTAATAATTCGTGTTCGTAAATTATTATGTAAATCAATAATGTAATCGTAATTTTCTGCCTTTAAGTCTGTAATTAATTCTCCAATATTGTCATTTAGCAAGTGTAGCTTATCTATATACACATTGTTTTCTAATATAGTTTTGAAACCTACTTTTGTAGCATAATGCACTTCTGCATTTTTATATTGTTGTTTTAAACATCTAATTACTGGTGTTGTAAGCACAATATCGCCAATAGAACTAAAACGTAAAATGAGGAATTTTGTCAAAATATTTTATTTTTTAATGACTATTTTTTGTGTCTTGAAAGAAGTATTTGAAGAAACTTTTACAAAATAAATTCCATTTGCAAAAGCAGAAGTATTTATGTTGTAAAGCTTTTTTTGTGTTTGTTCTTGAAAGTAAGTTTTTCCTAACAAATCAAATATTTCTACTTTCAATGAAGAATTTTCTGTTCCTTTAAAGAACAAAACAATATTATTTTTTGCAGGATTTGGGTATAAGTTAAAACTAAAATCATCTTTCAAAACTTTATTGTTTGAAAGTACTAAAGTAGTATCTAACAAAACTTCAGAATAAAAGCTAATGCCTCCTCTTACATTTCCAACAAAATAATCATTGGCTCCGTCATTATTTATATCTACTACCGAAATTGTAGTTCGTTTTCCTACTCTTGTTTCAAAAATATCTTTTTCCAATTCTTCAAAAGAACCGTTTTCTAAACTATCTGTATTTATTTGAAATTTATGTACAAAACCTAAATCTGAACCTACATAAATATACCAATTTCCCAAAGCATCTTTTTCTGTAATAAAAGGAGAACTATAACCAAACAAAAAGCCAGGATTTTCTACACTAATATTTCCCAGCGCTTCGTTTACAGTATCTTTATGAAAAACGGCATTTGTATCTGTACCTATATTTCTATAATAAGCTATATTTCCAATGGGTGATTTTCTACCCACTATCAAATCTAACAAGCCATCTTCATTTAAATCTACTAGTTGAGGGTGACTGTTTGTTCCTACATCAATATCAAAATAATTTGCTTCACTAAATATCAAATTTACTGTATTGCCTGCGCCAGCATCGTTTATAAACAAATGCAATCCGCCATTGTTTTCTCCTATAATCATATCATTATCGCCATCGCCATCTAAGTCGCCAAAAGTTGGTCTTACAAATTCTAGATTAAAATTGTTTATAAAAGCATAATTATCTGTTACAAAAGTAAATTCTGGTTCGGTTGCTGTTCCTGTATTTTCGTAATAAACTACATTTCCTTGTGTGGCACCTAGTTCTGTATAAACAAAACTATTTGTTACTAGCATATCTAAAAGTCCGTCTGCATTATGATCGAAAAAAGTAGCAAAACTATTGCTTCCATAATCTATCATAGTTTCTACTAAAAAATTCTTTTGTTGAAGTTGAAATCTATTGGCAGCATTGCCAGTGTTTTTATAATACCAAACACAGTCTTTATTTACTGCAAGACTAGTAGCATTTGGCGATACTAATAAGTCTTTTAAATTATCATTGTCTACATCAAGGTAAAAACCTGCTGGAAATAAAGGAACATTTACTGGTGTATTTGTAGCTGGAAAATTTGTTTCAACAGAAACCATATTTGCATTTAAATTGGTACCGCCATTTTTTAAATACACCAGATTATTGTAGGCAACATCGCCTAGCAATAAGTCTTTATCATTGTCTTCGTCATCGTCTAAAACTACTAATGTAGAACCCGTATGTCTGCTTGCATTTTGAGGAATTTCTATAATATTGCCTTCATTTCCTTTGCACATAAAATTTAAATCTATGTTATTGTCTAAATTTCCTTCTTTAAAATTTCCCCAGCAAACGGTGTTTTCTTCAAATATTAATGAATCACAACCAAAACCATTTTCTACAGATAAGTTTCTGTAATAAGGAATAGTAGTTCCTAACAAATCGAAAGATAAAATATCTATATCGCCATCGCCATCAAAGTCTTCTGCGGCTATTATGTCGTTATTATATTTATAAATATTGTTTGAGCCTGCTCCTATTTGGTATTCTAAAAGATTTTCAACTTGAACAAATGAAGGGTTCCAGTTTTCATTTGTATTTTTAAATACTTGAATACCTTGGTTGGTATGTGCAAAAATATCGCCTAAACCATCGCAATTATAATCTCTAATTAAACCCATTTTAATAATTTCGGGATATAAGGCTTCGTAATGTGGAACATATTTAAAACCTTGACTACCTTCATTTAAAAACACAAGCCATTTATTGGCTTTAGAATCAAAAACAATAATGTCTTTTAGATTATCATTATTAATATCTGAAGCAGAAAATTGTGGTTTATCTAAACCGCCAGCCCAAGGATTTTTAAGTATTTCTGATCCGTGAATTACATTAATATTGCCTCCAGGAAATAGTTGCGCACTTAAAAGCAAAGGCAAAAAAAACAATAAATATGTACTAAAAATTCTAACCATTAAGAGCCGCTTTATACAAATATACCATTTTAAGGCATTTTCATAGCCTCATGTATTCATTAAATTTAATTACATTCGTAAAAATATTTAAAACCAAAAAGATGTCCAACAATACTAAAAACCCAAAAATAAGCCTAATACAAGCACTTATACCTATAATTGTTTTAGTGGCTTTACTGTTTTATAATGTAAAATTTGTTTATGGCGATGATGCATTATCTGGTTCTAACCAATTTATTTTACTTTTGGGCGCAGCAGTAGCTGGCTTAGTAGGATTCTTTAATAAAGTTAGCTATAAAAAAATGCTCAATTCAATTTCAGACAATATTAAAGCAACTTCTGGAGCAATATTGATATTACTTTTTGTAGGTGCACTTACTGGTACTTGGCTAATAAGTGGAATTATTCCAGCTATGATTTATTATGGTTTACAAATTTTAAATCCTTCTATATTTTTACCTGCATCAGTTATTATTTGTGCTATAATTTCTATAGCTTCTGGCAGCTCTTGGACTACCACAGCTACCGTTGGTGTTGCGCTAATTGGAATTGGAACTACTCTAGGAATAAGCCCTGCAATGACTGCTGGTGCTGTAGTTTCTGGAGCATATTTTGGCGATAAAATGTCTCCGCTTTCAGACACTACCAATCTTGCTCCTGCTATTGCTGGTGCAGAATTGTTTTCTCATATAAAATATATGAGTTTTACAACTGTACCTACTTTTATAGTAACACTTATTGTTTTTATTATTATCAGTTTTACTTTAGATGTTTCTGCGCCTACAAATGTTGATGATATACTAGCTGCTATCAAACTATCTTTCCATATTACGCCTTGGTTGTTTTTAGTGCCTTTGGCTGTAATTATTCTTATTGTAAAAAAGATTCCGCCAGTTGTTGCTATGCTTGTAGGAACACTTTTGGGTGCTTTATTTGCTATTATTTTTCAAATAGGTGTTATTCAAGAACTTTCTGGAAACACTTCTCCAGCTTTTAATGATTATTATAAAGTAATTATGGATGCAATAACAATTAGTACATCTGTAACTACGGAGAACACAACGCTTGTAGATTTATTTTCGGCCAAAGGAATGGCAGGAATGCTAGGAACTATTTGGTTGATAATTTGTGCATTGGTATTTGGTGGTGTAATGGAAGCCATTGGTGCATTGGCAAAAATTAGTAAAGCATTATTAAGCTTGGCAGATTCTGTTTTTGGCTTATTTGCAAGTACTGTAGCTAGTTGTTTGGCTATAAATCTTACTGCTTCCGACCAGTATTTGGCCATAGTAGTACCTGGAAAAATGTTTGCTAAAGCTTATGAAGATAAAGGGCTTGCTCCAGAAAACTTGAGTAGAACACTTGAAGATAGCGGCACAGTAACTTCTGCCCTAGTGCCTTGGAATACTTGTGGTGCATACCAATCTGGAGTTTTGGGAGTAAGCGTAGCCGATTATTTTATTTATGCAGTTTTTAATTATGTAAGTCCATTTATGAGCTTGCTTTTTGCTGCTTTTCATATAAAAATTAAGCAATTGAAAGCGCAGTAATATTTCTAGGATTTACGCTATAAAAGAAAACGCAATTTTAAACCCCTAATACTTAATATTCGTTAATTTATAACTGTCATTTGTTCAGTATAATAAAATATTGTTTCTTTGCTTTAACAATAAAGAATACTTATGAAAACAGAAACCGAAGAAGTAAAAAAATGTCCAGTTCCCTTATGGAAACGCATGGGTTATATAGGCTTTTGGTTCTTTATGATTAAAGGCATTTTGTGGTTGGTATTGCTTGCTGTTGGTCTTATTTGGGGACCAGAAATTGTTACCGAAATCAAAGGATTTTTTGGAAACATTTTATAATACCTAAGCACTATGATTAGTATCAACAAGTCCACTTTCGAAAAAGTAAATGTATTGGTTATTGGCGATGCTATGCTAGACCGTTATTTTTTTGGTAAAATAGATAGGCAATCACCAGAAGCAGATGTTCCTGTGGTAGATATAGATACTATTGAAAACAAATTGGGTGGCGCAGCTAATGTAGCATTGAATATCAAAAAAATGAACGCCAATGTAGAACTTATTTGTAGTATTGGCGAAGATGAAACGGGTACAGATTTTCTAAAAGCCATAAAAGAAAATGAAATTATTGCAGATCGTGTAATTGTTTCTAATAAAAGACAAAGCACTTTAAAAGGACGAGTATACAACGATAAAGAATACCTTTTAAGATTGGATAGAGAAACTATTTCTGACTTTACAAATGACGAATCTTATGTATTGCTTCAAAAAATAAAGGCATCTATAGACAATTTTAAGCCAGATGTAGCCATACTTCAAGACTACAACAAAGGCGTGCTTACTAAAGCAAACATTCCTGAAATTATAGAATTACTCCAAAACAACGATGTAAAAATTGCAGTAGATCCAAAAAAAGATAACTTTTTGGCTTTCAAAAATGTAGATTTATTTAAACCCAATTTAAAGGAAATTTCAGAAGCTTTGCACCTAGAAATTGACGCAAGCAATGAAGTAAATTTAAAACAAACATGTCTACAACTTCAAGTAGAAATTAAATGTAAAAATTGCCTAGTTACACTTTCGGAATATGGCGTAGTTTGCTTAGACGAAGCACAAAATTTCAAGCACTTTGCTGCTTTTAAAAGAAATGTGCTAGATGTAAGCGGTGCTGGCGATACTGTAATTTCTGTAGCGGCATTGTTTTTAGCTTTAGATACTGAAATTGAAGATATTGCCTTTTACAGCAACCTAGCTGGTGGAATGACCATAGAAAAGAAAGGTGTAAATGCTTTAACAATTCAAGAATTTGTAGATGAGTTGAAAGTGCAAGGAATAAATTAATTCTAATCATTTGAAATACATAAAAAAACTATTAAAAAGTTGGAAAATAAATATCATTATCATTCTGCTTTTGTCTATACTTGCCTTTTTTACCAATTGGCGACTCAGAGATTTTATATTGGAAATTAAATACGACTTGCTTTATTCTAACATAGAAGTAAAATCTCCAGAAAAAATTGACTCAATAATAAATAGTTTTGAAATTATTTCTTATGACGATTTAAGCCAAGAATATCTCAAAACTACCAATTCTGATATTCCTAAATACAAAAAACTGATTAAGAATTTAAACTACTATAAAATATATAGAACAGATTTAAACCAGTATATAGCAGGAAAATACAGACTAAAAGCATTTCTATGCAAAGATGATTTTTACAAAGATTGTGTGATGAATAAAAGTGAATATGTGATTTGTATTTTAAATCCTAAAATTTTCCACAAAACATTGGCATTAATCAATGAATTAGTAAAAGCCGATTACAATCCGTATGCTTTTAAAATTGTAAACGGACACAGGCACCCAAAATACAACGAGAAAGTGGGTGGAGCTAGTTTGAGCAGACACATAAAAGGTGAAGCAGTTGATATTTCGGTGCAAGACATTAATAAAGATGGCACAATAAATAAAGCAGATAAAGACATTGTTTTAGATTTATTAGAAACCAAAATTATAAAAAACGAAGGCGGTATTGGTTTATACCCAGGCACTAAAAGTGTGCATTACGATGTAAGAGGCTACAGAGCAAGGTGGAATACTTACTAAAACTATGATATTAATTATTGTTAATCTTTTTTAAAAGAACAATAAAAGCCAGCTAAAACAGGTTTTAAAAATAGTATTCACTCTTAAAAATTAGAACTTATGAGTATTCCATTTCAAGCATTACAAAGAATAAACCCACAAAACCTAAACCAAACACCTAAATACTACGCACAGCTTTTGAGTAGTGGCACAGTAGATTTAGACCAAATAGCTGCATTAATGAGCGATGGCAGCACAGTAAGACAAAACGATATTTATGCAGTATTGATAGGTATGGTAAATGAAATAAGCAAACAACTAAGCCAAGGCAAAATAGTATGCATAGACCATTTGGGTACATTTAGGCTGAGTGCACGTAGCCAAGCTGCTACTACAGCTGCAGAAGTAAAACCAAGCCTTATAAAAAAATCGGTAATACTTTATAAACCAAGCAAAAGGCTAAACACTACATTAAGGACATTAAAATATAAAAAACTAAAGTAAACAAACAAAAAACATCAGCAGCTCCAAGCAAAAACACAGGCTTGGAGCTTTTTTTTGCCTTTATGTAAACATTACTTTGTAAGCACAAAATAAAAATTTGTAAGCACAAAATTGTTTATTTATACTTATAATGTAGTCATTTTGTAAGTACGAAATGAAAATTTGTAGGTACGAAATTTATGGAAGCTGCTGAATTTGGGGTTGTTTTAATCAATAATCTCTAAATATATCAAGTCATAAACTAAAATAATTGAATGACTTTAGTTAAACTAATAAGCATTTTAGTTTGGCTAAAGCCATATATTTAAAATATTTATGCCGTTGGGTTAAAACCCCAACGCTATAAATTTATACTTTCTCTTCACTTAAAAAGATAAGACAAATTTAAATCATAATAACATTAGTTTTTTTTAATAGCTCAAATCAAAAAAGTTATATTTAAAATGCCAAACCCCTTTACCCCATTTAAACTACTTTTGCATAAAAATAAGCTTTCTAAATGCAACTTTTAAAAACCCATTATCATCCAGAAATAAAAACTTTAGAAGATAAAACTATTTTCACAAGGTTCGCTACAAGAAGTATTGCCATGCTTGATGACAATATTTTATTGATGTACACAGCAAGATATGAAGACTATAGCCTTCCTGGTGGCGGGCTAGATTTGGGTGAAGATAAAATAGATGGAATGCGAAGAGAACTTTGTGAAGAAACTGGAGCTAAGGGCATTAAAAACATAAAACCTTTCGGCATTTATGAAGAATACAGACCTTGGTATAAACCAGAATACGACATTCTGTATATGATTTCTTATTGCTACACTTGTGAGATTAATAAAGAACTTGGCGATTCAAACTTAGAATCTTATGAAATAAAAAATGGAATGAAAGCTGTTTGGATTAATATTTACGAAGCCATAAAGCATAATGAAAACACCATGGCAACAAGCAGTAAAAAAGGAATATCTATAAACCGAGAAACTTTTTTATTGCGACTTATTGCAGAAAAACTAAGCAAATAAATTCTTCACTTAAATATTTGAGGTTTCTACTAGTACAGTAATAAACCATTTCAAAAACTAGCAACAAAAAAGCGATTAGAAATTTCTAATCGCTTTTTAAATGAATTTTGTAAAGCCTTATTTTATCTAATTACAGTAACACTTCCAGAAATAACTTCTACTGTTCCATCAAAATAAGTAACTTCTATTTTATATGCATAAGCACCTGTAGGTACATCTTCCCCATTAAATTTACCGTCCCAGGCTCCTCTTGGGTTTGTGCCGTCCATTAAACTAGCATCGTTTATATTACTTGGTCCGTTTCCTTGTGTAGGGTTCGAAAACACTACTTCTCCCCAACGATTAAATATCTGTACGTTTAAATTTTCTGCTCCAAGTACATTCATTTCAAAAAAGTTGTTTGCACCATTATTGTTAGGAGAAAACGCTGTTGGTACAAATGCCACTGACTCTTGGCTTACATCTATATACAAAGTATCAAACACAGAACATATACTACCGTTAATATCTTCTAATACTTCAATAGTTACTACAACATTATCATCTGGAAAGAAACTTGGAGTAGACTCACTACTACTAGTATCTATAGAACTTGGTGTCCAGCTATAGCCTACAATTGGGTTTCCGACGTCATTTATTAAGTTTACGTTTAGGCTTACTTCTTCTCCTCTTACAATATATAAATTATCGGTAAAATATTGTAAATCATTTCCTGCACCTTCTAGTTCTGCTTCTACACCAGAAACAGTATTAATATCAAAAGTGGCAGATGCAGTACAGTTATTATTGTCTTCTACAAATACTACATAATTTCCTCCATCTAAATTATCAAATACACTATCAGACTGTAAGAAACCATTTAACTCATATTGATATGGTCTATTTCCATTTTGAACTGCTACTGTAACCGATCCGTTGGCAGTACTAATACAAGAAACACTTGTAGGAATACTTGTTACAGTCATTTCTGTAGGGTAAACAACACTAGCTGTATTTTGCGCAGTACAACCGTTTATGTCTGTAATTGTTACAGTATACGTCATGTCACCAGCAAGTTTTATGGCTACTAAGCCTGTTTGTGGCGGTGTAGTATTCCAAGAATAATTATAAGGAGCTGTTCCTCCAGAATTTCCAACTACTATCATTCCAGTTTCTTCACCAAAACAAGATGGGTTAGTTACAGCCATTGTAGAAATAATTTCTAAAGCATTTTCAACTTCATAAGTTGCAGTTGTTGTACAATTGTTTGCATCTGTAACGGTAATAGTATAGATACCAACTGCTAAATTTGTTATGTCTTTTGCGGCACCAACATTTGGAGACCAAGAAACACTATAAGGAGCAGTTCCACCAGAAATACTAGTATAAATAGCACCATCATTTCCATTGAAACAAGTTACATTATTTATAAGAGAATCTGTAACTTCTAAAGCTGCTGACGGAGCTGTTATGTTAGCAAATAATTGCAATGTACATTGATTATCATCTGTAACAACTACACTTACAGAACCAGCTGGTAAATTAGTTGCAGTTGTTCCATTATCAAAATTTGACCATAAATAAGTATATGGTAAAGCACCACCAGAAACGGCTACCGAAGCTGAACTTGTAGCACCATAACATAAAATATTGTTTGCTGTTATGTTTCCAGCTAATGCAACATTTTCTGTTATTGAAGCTGTATATGTTTCAGTACATAATTTAGTATCTGTTACAGTAAGTGTATATGATCCTGCAGCTACATTATTCAGATCATTTGTTGTTGCCACAACAGCAGCCCCATCACTCCAAGAATAAGTATAGCCAGCAGCTCCACCAGAAACTGAAATTGCTATACTTCCATCTGATAATCCATTACAGCTAACGTTTTCAAGATTGTCTAAAGCAATATCTATATCGCTTGGCGAACCAATAGTTGCTGAGGCAGATTTACTACAACCTATACCATCTGTAACTGTAAGAACATAAATTCCGGCAGCAACATTTATTAAATCTTCATTGGCACCTCCACCTGTCCAAGAGTAAGTATATACACCATTACCACCTGTAATACTTGTGTATATATCACCATCGTTTCCTCCAAAACAAGATACATTATTTATTAAATCTATTGTAATAGTAATGTCAGAATTGATAATTGCAGATACTGGACTTGCATCTCCAATACAAGTTCCATTGTTTTCTACTACATAATATGTTGTGCTTGTATTTAATGATGGAGTTGTAAAACTATTTCCTGTACCTACTTGGTTATTGAGTGTTATATCTGCATACCAAATTAATGCACCTCCACTACCAGTTGCGGTTAAAGTAGCTGCTTGGTTTTTACAGATAGTATCATTTATTGCATTTGGAGCATTTGGCTTAGAAATAACAGTTACTAATACAGAACTAGAAGTGCTTTCGCATCCATTTACATCTTCATTTGTAACATAATAAGTAGTGTTTGTATTTAAAACTGGTGTGGTAAAAGTAGAACCTACAAATAATAAATTTGTCATTGCAGCATCAGAATACCAGTTTGTATTTGTTGCACTTGTTATTGTTAAGTTTGCCTGCTCTCCTTCACAAATAGTTGCTGGATTTACAATTGGCGCACTAGGAATTGCAAAAACTTCAATAGTATTTCCTTCTACAGTTGAATTACAAGTACCATTGTTTACCTGAGCAAAATAATTATATGTTCCGGCAGCTTGCGTTCCTATATTCAAAGGTGCACCTGTTCCAAGGTTTGTTGTTAAAGCAGCATCAGAATACCAAGTTATTGTACCATTTATATTTGAAGCATTAAGAATTACAGCCTCACTTGTACAGTAATCATTATCTTGAAGAACTGGTGACTGTGCTAAGGGATTAATAGTAACTACAACAGGTTCTGCTTGACTTTCACATCCATTTGAATAAACTGCAGTAACATAGTATGTAGTATTTGAAGATAAATTTGGTGTTGTAAAACTACTTCCATTTTGAATATATCCTGTCAAATCTGAATTGCTATACCATCTTAACTCAGTACTTCCTACAGCTGATGCTGTTAGTATAGCATTTTCACCATTACAAATACTTGTATCATTTGAAGCTATAGGACTTGGAGCGGTATAAAAATCTATAGTTACAGAAGATGTATCACCAGAGCAACCATCTAATGTTCCTTCAACATAATAGGCATAACTAGTTGGTGGCGCAACTAAACTAGGTGTGTTATAAACAGCTCCAGTATATATAATTGAACTTAAGGAATTATCTGCATACCAGTTAAAATTAGTAGCAGGTAGTGATGCAGTGTTTGGGTTTGTAGCAATTAACGAAGCAGAAGCTCCAGGACAAATAGTAGCATCAGCTACAAAAGGCGCATCTGAAGGTATTGGTTTAACCGTTATTTGTACTTCTTTTCTTGAACTTTCACAACCATTTATACTCGTTTCGGTTACATATCTTAAATAGTTTCCTGCAGATAATATGCCTAAATTAAAAGTGTCGCCAATATTCAAAACAGCAGTAGAATTACTAGATAAATACCATTTTAAAGTATCTCCTGTTCCAGTAGCAGTTAAAATTACAGGAAAGTTTTCACAAACTGTAACATCGCCAGCTACTGGTGCTACTGGTGTAGGACTAACTATTACATTTACTGAAACGCAAGAAGTTGTATTACAATCTCCTTCTGCTCTTACGAAGTAGGTTGTATTTACTGTTGGAGATACATTAATTGAAGGTCCAGAAGAAAAATTAGTACCTACATTGCTACAAGTACCAGTATACCATTCCCAAGAAGCACCTGTACCTAAAGAACCACCATCAACTGTTAAGATGGTATTATTACCATTACAAATTGTTGTAGCACCAGTTATTCCAGTTGGTGCAGTAGACAGTGTATCTACTATTAATGTAGCACTAGAAGATGTTACAGTTCCACAGAAGTTAGAAATAACACATCTATAATCTCCAGCATCTGAAGTAGCTAATGATGCAATAGTATAATTTGAAGAAGTTGAGTTAGTAGCTATATTTGAAAAGCCAGAACCATCATCATATTGCCATTGATAATTATAAGCACCACCACCAGAAGCTGTTGTGATAAAAGTCATAGACTCTTGTTCGCATTTTGTATCTCCTGTAGGTTGTTGTGTTATAGTAATAGGTTGATCATATTCTATTATTATGTATGGTCGTTCATTGGCATTATATCCTGAAAATTCAATCCATTCGTTATTATCATGTGTACAAAAACAGCTAAAATCAAACCCAATATCATTTGCATCTTTATCAGCTTCTGAATAAAAATCTAATCCAAAAATTAAACCATTAACATTAGTAAGTGAACTTTGCACATAGCTATCATAGTTTTCTGCTGAAGTATTAGACCCATAATTTAAAAAAGATTTCCAACCATTTGAATTTTCATTATAATCATTATTCCCTATAGATCCAGCAGGACCAGCCCAAGTATTACCCCAGACATCCCAAGCTTCAAATTTAGTTCCGTTTTGAATAGCATTATAAATATCAGTGCAACTTGCAGTAATAGGATCTGCAGTTGAAGTTCCTACTGTGAATTCTAAGTAATTATCATCATTCCTTTCATTCTCAAAAAATCGTTGATGTAAATTCAAACTAGCATTATAAACACAAGCATTGTCAGGTATAATGTCTACATCAAACCTAACAGTTGAATGGTAATTGTCATTTCCTGTTCCTCCATCTTCAAAACCCACTAACATACTTCCTGAAGTACAATAATCAGGATTAATACTTCCACCATCTTCATCTACAGTACCAGTAAACCAACTAGAATTAGTAGTTTCTACAGTAACAGTAGGATCTACAACTATTGGAAAACTTCTCAAAGAATCTAAAACCCAAGCACTTGAAACGATATAAGAAATTTCGAATTCATTGTTTCCTAAATTTTCTAATTTATATTTTCCATAAGTTTTATCATATTTGTTATCATAAATTAAAATTGGAGATAATGAAATTTGTTGGCTTCTATTTGAAGATATTATCACTAGATTTTCTTGCTCTCCATTTAATTCCTTTTCTATAAAAAAGCCATTTGGTAAAACAATCTTCTCAGAAAATATTAACTCAGAGAAGTTATTTAATAAAGCATCTGATGATTTGATGACATATTCTTGTTTAAATCCGTCTGATAATCTTTTATATCGTGAATCTATTTCATGAAAAATATTTTTATAAAGTAAAGTAGGTTCTCCTTTAAGTTTTATAAGATCAAAACTTGCATTTTCTAATGCTTTTGCTTCACTTACTATTTCATTATTATCTGTTATGTACATACTTCTATCTAAACCAAATTTCAACTCTGATAATTCTTTGGTTTGAAGTAAAACGCTGTTTTCGCTATTTCCTACAAATAGTTTAACATCGTTAAAAGGACTCGAATGGGTATAATTTGACTTTGTTGAATAAGAAATAAATTCATTATGAGTTAAATTCCAAATGTTATTTTCTTTGTAATTCATTGGCCCTGCACTAACTACTTCAGCTCGCTTATTTTGACCAAGGGAGAATTGTATAGAACTCTCAGTTCTATTCTGTTTCAATTCTTCCGAAGCTTTTAAACTTTGGTTAGATGACACTATTGTTTGAATTTTTTTTTGGTCTAGTTGAGTTCTAAAAAATTCTAAATTAGTTTCTTGAGTGTATGCTATATTTGAAATAAAAATAGCTAAAATTAGTGTAATATATTTATTCATAGTAAATTTTTATAAGTTTCAATATTTAAAAGTAATTAAATTTAATTAAACAAAGAACTTTTAACTGATTAAAATAAAAATTTTGTTTGAAATGTATATGTTCTGATGGCATTTGGCTTTGCTGGTCTTATTGCATAATCGTTGTTTGTAACATTTTTTATTATAAAGCTAAACATTACTTTATCTTTAACTTCATACATTGCTCTTATATTAAGTACTACAGATCCTTTAAAATTTAGTGCTTTACGATCTGCGCCTGCTCCTTCTATGTAAAGTAAGAAAATTTCATCTACATTGTCCATATAACTATAATATGCCATGTTTAGTCCTAATCCAAATCTTTTATATTTAGCACTCAAATCTACTTTTAGGGTATGCCTAAATCTATATTTTAATATACCGTACAAAGGATTTTTTGGTTGGTAGCTAAGTGTATTTTTCTCAAAACGTGTATGTTGTGTTTTTGTTACTGCTACTCCTGCAAACGCATTTCCTAAAAATGTTGCTATGTTTTTATTTCTTTGGTTTGCATTTAAATCTACACCGTAAGCGTAGGTATACCCAAGTTTGGCTGCTAGTTCAAAATCTTTGTGTTGATACTTTTCTTCTAAATTTATTTCCCAACCAAAAATTCTTGCTCTTGCTACATTTTCTGCTTTAAAACCAAGTTTTGCTATTGTATCTTCTGGTTGCGAATGATCGTTAAAATTAAATTCTACCATGTTTTCAAATTCTGTCCAAAAGAATGCAAAATCGAAGAAACCTTTAAACTTATCAAAGTTTAGCATTCTTTTGTAAGCAAGCTCGGCATTATATCCTGTTTCTGCTTGAATTTCTGGATTTGGATAAATATTTATTGGTCCTAAAGATTCATTTACATATTTTTCTGCAACGTTTGGCAATCTAAAAGATTGACTAATGCTAAATCTTAAAAAATCATTTTTGGTAACTTTATAATTTGCTCCTATAAAAAAAACTGGCTTTGATGAGTTTAGCTTTCCTTCAAATCCTATCATTTCATATCTTCCACCGCCAGACAAATTAAGGTTTTTGTATTTGTAATCTAGCATGAGATAAACAGCATAATTTGAAAATTTAAATGCTCCCTTTACATCATTAGGAAAATATTCATATCGCAAAGCTGGTGCAAAAATTCTTCTATTGTCTATTGTTAAACCTGTTAAAACATTTAGGCCTATTTTATTAAATTTTCTTTCATACTGTAAATCATTAAAAACCCTTACAGAACTATTGTCTGAATTATTATCTGCCATACTATCGTAATACACACTACCGTTATATTTAAAGCTGTTGCCTTTTTTATCGTAATATTTTACAAATGGTTGAAACTGTGCATAGTGGTACCTTTTACCATAAACTGCTAAAGGTTTATATTTTCCTTCTTGGTTGTCTTTCCATAAAAAAAAGAAACTATCATTTCTAAACATATATTTTGAAAACAGTCCATAACTTAGTCCTTCTATTTTATCTGGTCTATGTCTAAAATTTACATTAAAACGAGTTCTTTCATTAAATTCTTCTTTTAAATGCGACTGAAAAGAATGCCCCATACCACTAATTGTTAGGTCAAAATTTTTCTTCATTTTTCTTCTATGTGTAAAAGTAGCACCTAGAGTGTGTGGTGTCTCAAAATAAGAATTTTCATCTTTCCACCAATTTGCAATTTTTATTTTTGGCTGCCCTATCACTTCAGAGTAAAAAGTAAGCTCTGTTTCTGGCTTGCCA
>CAKZQD010000017.1 GCA_937139485.1 uncultured Bacteroidota bacterium
AAAGATATACATGTTAAAGGAAAACCTGAAACAGAATTACAAGAAAAATATGAAGAATTGGGCAAAAAACTTTATGCTTTTATTCAGTACGTAGAGAAAAATTGGAAATAAAATAGGTTGCTGGTTGCTTATTGCTGGTTGCAGGTTTTTGTTTGACTTACTTTTTGCAAACTTTCCTATAAGAATACTAATGCAATTGGAATTAAAAAAGCTTGCTGGTTGCTTAATGCTGGTTGCAGGTTTTTGTTTGACTTACTTTTTGCATACTTTCCTATAAGAATACTAATGTAAATGGAATTAAAAAAGCTTGCTGGTTGCTTATTGCTGGTTGCAGGTTTTTGTTTGACTTACTTTTTGCAAACTTTCCTATAAGAATACTAATGTAAATGGAATTAAAATAGGTTGCTGGTTGCTTATTGCTGGTTACAGGTTTTTGTTTGACTTACTTTTTGCATACTTTCCTATAAGAATACTTTAATGCAGTTGAATACAATTTTTTTAAAAAACTAAAATGCTCGCACAATCTAAAACTTGAAACGAGTAACCTGAAACAAGAAACTTGAAACTTGAACCAAAAAACTACTTCCGTTTCATCAAATATTTCAAATAGCTCATACCTGTGCTAAATATTTTCATTTTAGATTTTCCTTTTCTATTTAATGAATTTAACTCCATTGGTACTTCTATTACTTTAGCATCTACATTTATAGCTTTATATAAAACTTCCACCATAGAAATAAAACCATTTTCTTCTATAATCGTTTCATATTTTGCTTTTACTGCTTGTAATACCTCTGGACTATAAACTCTATAGAAAGAACTCATTGTCAATACTTTAATATCTAAAACATTTCTTATAAAAAGGTTAGCAATTATAGATAGTACTTTTCTAAATAAACTTGTATTAACAAATCCTCCTCCTTGCGCATATACAGAAGCTAAGACTAAGTCATAATCTAAGTTTGAAATCGTAAGCATCGTTTTCAAAATTCCAATATCTGAAGTATTATCTGCTTCTAATGTTACAATTCTATCTTTTGATTTTGGCTTTTGACTCAATATCCACTCAAAGCCTTTATTAAACGAATCTCCTGGCCCACCGTTTTCTTTTTTAGTTATAACTTCTAGTGGAAAACCTGCAAAATGTTTTTTTATATCTTCTACAGAATTATCCGTAGAGCAATCGTCTACAAATACAAAATGTTTTTCATCATCGTACTTAAAGTTGATTAAGTTTTTTGCCAATAATTCTAAATTATCAACTTCATTATATACTGGTATTAAAAAATAAAGCATTAACTAATTATTTTTAATTGCCATTCTATAGTTTCTTTAAGTCCTTGTTCTAAAGAATACTCTGAAGCATAACCTAGTTCAGCTTTTATTTTAGAAATATCTGGCACTCTACGCATTACATCTTCATACTTTCCAAAAGTAGAATAAGGTATGAAGTTTAATTTTGCTTCTGATTCATTTTTATTTACCAGTTTCCAAATTGTTTTTGCTAAATCTATAATTGTTACCTCTTCTACTGCTTCTGATGCAATATTGTAAATTTTATTAGTGGCAACTTCTTCTTTTTCAACACATAAAACCAAAGCCTGCACCGTGTCTTTTACATAGGTAAATGTTCTGGTTTGAAGTCCTGTTCCATGAACTTCAATTTCCTCATTATTGAAAGCCTTTGTAATAAAGCCAGATTGGGGACCGCCCCACCAAGTAAGGTTTTGATTTTTTCCGTAAGAACCAAAAAATCTTACTATGGTATATTTTAAATCGTGCTCGGCATTGTTTCCTATTATCAAGTGCTCAGAATATATTTTAGAAACAGCATAAGCCCATCTTTTTACATTTGTAGGCCCAAGTACTAAATTAGATTCTTCACTAAAAGGAATTTGTGGATTTTTTCCATAAACATCAGATGTTGAAGAAAACAATAAACGTATATCGTCTGCTAGTGATTTACGAATTACGTTTTTTGTCATACTTTGGTTTTCTTCCAGTGTTCTTAAAGAATTAGAGTATCTTGGAATTTTTTGTGAAGCCAAATGTATTAACAAATCAACTTTAATATTTTCTATTAAACTGTAGTTACAAACATCACCATTTACAAAAATGAAGTTTTTATGATCAATAAAATCATCCATATTTCTAAGTTCGCCATAGCTTAAATTATCTACACCTGTAACATGATGCCCTCTTTCTAAAAGTGCTTCTGTTAAATTAGAACCTACAAAACCTGCTGCGCCTGTAATTAATATTTTCATAAATTAAATTGTTATTACTACAAATTATTAAATAGCTGGTAAAATTAAGGAATTTTACAATATTCTTTAAGCTTTTACTTTAGAATTAATTACTTGATATTATTTCATATATTTGACTACTAATTTTTTACCAAATTTATCCAACTTATGAAATTCAAAGAAATTATTAAAGAAAATTGGCTTTTAATATTGATTCTTGTTATAGCATTGCTTGTAAGACTACACAATCTAGGCTTTTTATCTATTTGGGTAGATGAATTTATTCACGTGCAGGCAGCAAAAGAATTTATTCAAGGAACTTTTAAAGGCTCTGCAGATGCTGGAAATGGTATTTTATTGACCTATTCTATTATTCCTTTCTTCAAATTGTTTGGAATTAATGATTTTTTGGCTCGTTTTCCTAGTGTTATTTATGCCATACTTTCTTTGTTTTTGTTTTTTAAAATTGCAAAAAAACTATTTAATACGCCAGTTGCTTATATTGGTTTAATATTGCTTACTTTTTCTCAATATCACGTTTTTTGGTCTAGAATAGCTAGAAATTATGCCATTTTTGGTTTCTTTTTTCTTTTATTAATATATCTAATTCTAAAGTTTATGGATCCAAAAGAGGAAGATATTAAAACTTCCCTCTTCAAGAAAATAAATATTTCAGAAAAATATCTTGTCTTATTTATTATTGCTCTAGTTTTTTCTTTACTATCTCATCCACTTACATTTTTTGTGTTCTTTGGTTTTGGATTTTATTGCTTTTTAGTTTTTACTACCAATCTTTTCGACAAAAAAAACAAAAGCTTTAAAGATAAATATGCTGTGCTTGCCTATCTTTTTGTAGCTGGTTCTATCTTAGTTTTTTTACCTGCATTAAGTGATACCATAAAATCTATTTTAGGTGTTTTATTGCCTGCAAAAGTTGTAAACTGGGTGGTGCCAGACTGGGCAAGGCTTAGTACTTTAGCCGAAACGGCAAAACATAGCACTTTCGATTTGTATATGGCTGTTTTAAAAAGTGACTTCAACATGCTTTATTACTTAGGTTTTATTGGCTTTATTGCTCAATTTTTTATAAATAAAAGGTCAGCTTTATTTTCTTTAGCAATGTTTGGTTACTTATTTATTTTAATGTCTTATGTATACCGAGAACCAGCATTACCAAGGTATTTATATTATATTTATCCATTTTTTGTAATGGCTATTGCTTCAACATTGTTTTTAGTTTATGATAAATTATTAAAAAAAGTAGTTCCAGAAAAAATTTACGGTTCTAAAGTATTTATTGGTGCTTTACTACTAGCTATTATAGCATTAACACCTATAAAAGATACTGTGGCTATGCTTCAGTCAGAAAAACACGGGCAAGTAATTCCTAGAGAACTTTCTCACTGGTATTTTACAAATTGGAAACAAGCCAGTTTACCCATAAAAAATGAGATTAAAGAAAGCGATGTAATCATTACTACTGGAAGAATGAATGTAGGATATTACTTGGATAGAAATGATGCTATTAGATACAGACAAGTTTTTTACAATACAGAAACACGTCAATATGAAAACTTTAAGGACAAAGATTTTGAATATCCGCACGCTTATACTTATAATGGAGTAAAAGAAATTTACGACAGAAACGAAAGAGGCTGGATGGTAACTGATTACTATTTTGATGGCATTTTTTCTGATCCAAAAACACGAGATTTTTTAGTTAGAAATACTATTTACAGGTCAGATTTGAGCAATAGCGATATTAAAGTATTGCAATGGGACAAAAGCAAACCAAAAACCCAAAACAATACCATGCTTGAAGTTTTAACTGCCGATAAAAAGCAGTCGAAAGAATTTTTTGTAAACATTGCACAATTAAATACACCAAGTAAAAATATTGTAATAGAAGCCGAAGGCTTAGACAACAAAAACGAACTTAAAGTTATTTTAAACAGAAAAAGTGCCGTGTATATAGATGTAAGCAAAGGAAATAAATATGCTGGCAACAGAGCAAATAGTTTAAAACGACAAGTATTTACAATTCCAATAAACTCATCGGTATTAGTTCCTGGAAGAAATTCTATTATTTTCCAATTTGGAGACAATGTTGGCAAAGAACGTTTTGAAGGCGCAGTAGTTTATAATATTTCTATTCAATAAGTATTTTAATGAACAAAGCACTTTTTATAGAAGTTATTTTGCCTTTAGCTTTGCCACAGGCTTATACTTATGCAGTTCCATTCGAAATAGCTGCTTTTATAAAAATTGGTCAGCGTGTAATAGTTCAGTTTGGAAAAAAACGTATGTATTCTGCTTTGGTTTATAATTTAAGCTATGAAAAACCAACAGACTACAATCCCAAATTAATAGAATCTATTGCAGACGAAAAACCAATAATTACTCCAAAGCAATTTAAACTTTGGGAATGGATATCAAGTTACTATATGTGTACAATGGGCGAAGTTATGGCGGTTGCTTTACCTTCTGCCTTAAAATTAAGTAGCGAATCTAAATTTTTATACAACGAAGTTCCTCAAGAGCTTTGGAAACTTTTTAATGATAATGAATTCCTTGTAGCAGAAGCATTGCAAGCAAACAACGAGCTTTCTTTAGAAGATATTCAGAATATTTTACTTAAAAAAAATGTGTATCCAGTTATTCAATCTCTGATGGAACATAGAATATGTGTAGTAAAAGAAGAATTACAAAAAAAATACAAGCCAAAAAAGATTTCATTTATAGCTTTAAACAAACGTTTTAAAGATGAAAACGCACTTCAAGCACTTTTTGAAAAATTAGACAATAAACCAAAACAACTAGAAGTACTTTTGGCATACATGCAACTTTCGCCTCAGAGAGGAAAAGTAAAAAAATCTGATTTTAGTTCTGAAAAATTAAAGGCAAAAAAGATTTCAAAATCAAGCATTTCTACTTTGATAAAAAATGAAATTTTAGTGGAAAGTAAAGAAGAGATTTCACGCCTAATTTCTGACAAAATTGATATTAAAACCATTGAAAACCTAAGTAAAGCACAAGAAAAAGCACTTGAAGAAGTAAAACATGCTTTCACAGAAAAAAAAGTTTGTGTTCTTGAAGGAATTACTGGTAGTGGAAAAACACATGTTTATATAAAATTAATTCAAGAGCAAATAAATAAAGGCAAACAAGTACTTTATTTATTGCCAGAAATAGCTTTAACGGCTCAAATTGTAGTTCGACTACAAAAATATTTTGGAAATAAAGTAGGTATTTATCATTCAAAATTTAATGAAAATGAAAGAGTAGAAATTTACCAAAAAGTACTTAGCAACGAATACAAAGTTATACTTTCTGCTCGTTCAGGCGTTTTTTTACCTTTTCAAAACTTAGGCTTAATCATAGTTGACGAAGAGCACGAACGTTCTTATAAGCAGTTTGACCCTTCGCCAAGGTATCACGCTAGAGATATTTCTATAATAATGAGTAGCATTTACAATATAAATGTGCTTTTGGGTTCTGCTACCTTGAGTTTGGAAACATACAGAAATGTGCATCAAGGAAAATTTGCCTTAGTACAACTTATGGAACGCTTTGGAGATGCAGTTTTGCCCGAAATTGAATATTTGAACACTATAGATTTAAGAAATAGAAAAAAAATGAATGGTTTGTTTTCGCAGCCATTTATAAATCAAATAAATACTGTTTTAGACAAAGGCGAGCAGCTTATTATTTTTCAAAACAGAAGAGGATATGCAAACTACTTAAACTGCACTACTTGCAATTGGATTCCTTACTGTCCAAACTGCGATGTGAGCCTTACTTACCACAAGTTTTTTAATAAATTGGTATGCCATTACTGCGGACACAGCGAAGCAAAAGTAGAAAACTGTAAAGCTTGTGGATCTTCAGATTTGAATATAAAAGGTATTGGGACTGAACAAATAGAGGAAGAAATAAATTTAATTTTTCCTAATAAAAAAACAGCAAGATTAGACCTAGACACTACAAGAAGAAAACACGGACACGAAGAAATAATATTTGCGTTTCAAAACAAAGAAATTGACATACTTATTGGAACTCAGATGGTTACCAAAGGTCTAGATTTTGATAACGTGACGCTCGTTGGAATTGTAAATGCAGATTTATTGATTAGTTTTCCAGATTTTAGAGCTTCGGAAAGAGCTTTTCAACTTATTACCCAAGTAAGTGGACGAGCTGGAAGAAAAAAAATAAAAGGAAAAGTATTAATTCAAACAGGAAACCCAGAAAACGCCTTACTTCAAATTTTAAAAGATAATAGAACAGAAGACTTTTACTACCAAGAAATGTTGACTAGAAAACAGTTTCATTTTCCACCGTTTATAAACCTAATACAGCTTACCATAAAACACAAACAAGCAGAAGCCGTAAGAGATGCATCTATAATGCTGGCAGATTTAATAAGAAATAAATACGGAAACAGAGTTCTTGGCCCAACTACACCTATAGTAAGTATGATAAGGTTGATGTATCTGCGCCAAATTTTAGTTAAAGTTGAAAAAGATACGCAAGTAATTAAAGAATTGAAACAACATATTTTAGAAAGCATTGCTAAAGTAAAAAAGAAGTTTGCTACAGCTAGAATTGTTATTGATGTAGATCCGTAGGTTTAGTAATTAGTCGCAAAATTCACTCATTATTATCAAAAAAAAATGAAAACAAACAAAAACAGCTATATAAACAATGACGGATTAAGTTTTCCGGGTATTTTAATTTTTGTAGTTCTAGCTTTAATTTCATTAATACCTTTAATATCTTTTGGGCATTATTTAGAAACGCTAATTCCTGTGGCTATTATCATTCTAAGTTTTTCTAGTTTTAGATATACCGAAGTAAATTTTGAAACCAGAAAATACCGAGAAGCTTATAGCTTTTTTGGAAAACGATTTGGCGAATGGAAAAAAATAATTGATATTAACTATGTTTCTATTGTAGGAAAAAATGTAAGAACACAGCATCAAAGAACTTTAGGTCCAATAAATAATCCAACAGGAACTTCAGAAAGTTATGGTGTTTATGAAATACGACTTTTTAAAAGTATAAGCCAAAGAATTATTTTGTATAATTTTTCAACACATAAAAAAGCATTGAAAGTTGGTAAAATATTAGCAAAAGGTTTAGAAACAAAGCTTTTAGATGCTACTAAAGTTCCGCCTGTTTTTGTTGATGAATAAAAAACAATTTACTACAATTTTACAACCTGCTTACGTTCTCCATTTACATAAGCAACTATATAGGCACCTTTGTAGCCTATTTTTTCAAATTTCTTTAAATCCTTTTTAGCTTGCTCTAAATCAAAGTATTCGTTTACTAAATATCTGTAAATTCCATTTGTAGCTTGTTCTACATTTACATCTTTAAAGTCTTTATAAACTTTATCTTTTTTTGTAGCCACTCTGCTAGATGCATACAACTGTATTTTAAATACAGGTTTCTTTTTTGCTTCTTCTGCTTTTCTTTTCTTTTCTTCTTCGGCAAGTATTAGTTTATGCTCTTCATAGAGTTTGTCCATACCTTCGGTATATTCTTTTATGGCTCTATAAATTGCCGAAGCCATATAATCTTGTCCAATTTCAGATTTTAAAAATTTTTCTTCATCGGCATTGGTTAAAAAACCCAATTCTATAAGAATACTTGGCATTGTAGTTTTATAAAGCACTACAAAACCAGCTTGGCGCACGCCTCTATCTTGTCTTTGAACTCTTTCTGTAAATTGCGATTGTACTTTTTCTGCCAGTTTTATACTTTGGTCTAAATATGCTTTCTGCATCATAGATAGGTGAATCATTCCTTCTGGCGAGCTCAAATCCAATTTATAATGCTCGTCTGTATTTTCTTCATACTTAATAACAGAATTTTCTCTTTTGGCAACATCTAAATTGTCACCAGTTTTGTGCAATCCTAAAACAAAAGTTTCTGTACCGTGTGCAGAAGAAGAGCCAGCAGCATTTGCGTGAATAGAAATAAATAAATCGGCATTATTTTTATTGGCAATATTGGCTCTTTCGTGCAGTTCTATAAATTCATCAGATTCGCGAGTGTAAATAACTTTTACGTTTTCTATATTTTCTTCTATATACTTTCCTACTTTTAATGAAACGGCAAGTACTAGCTTTTTTTCTAAATATCCTGTTTTGCCAATTGCTCCAGAATCTTTTCCACCATGGCCTGCATCTACAACAATAGTTTTTACAACTTGACTAAATGTATTTGTTACAAAAATTAAAAATCCTATAATTAACAATATTTTCTGTGCTGCTTTCACAATAATTCTTTTACTTTGTACTGTTTTTGTACTATTTAAAGTCAAAATAAATAAATATTCGTCTGTTTACCTTAAAGTTTCATATAATAAATCGAACATTGAAGTTATTAATGTACACTTTTGTAGTACAATTTATAGCTATAACGCAAATATATTGCCAAAATGTATCTTTAGACTCATTAAATAAATTTAATGCTAATAATACTATTTTACAAAATTCTACTCCAATTTCTTCAAACGACTCTATTTTAGTAGCATCTGCAGCAAACGATACTATTTTAGATTCTACCAAAGCAGTTACAAACACCAATCCTTTTGATACTGTAGATATTTCTGTAAAAGAAGACGACCTTAAAGCTCCAGTTACTTATATAGCTGAAGACTCCATAGTTTACGACATTGATGCTAAAATGCTTTATTTATATGGCGATGCCAAAATGGATTACCAAGCTACAAAAATAAATGCCGAACGTGTATCATTTGACTGGACTACACAAATACTTAGCGCTGAAGGAATAGATTCTTCTGGCAAGCAAGTTGGTACACCTGTTATGGACCAAGAAGGACAAATAATTGAAGCCAATAAAATGGATTATAGTTTCAAAACCCAAAAAGGAAAAATATATGATGTAGTAACAGAAGATAACGGAGCGTTTATACACAGTGAAATTGTAAAAAAAACAGAAGAAAACCACTGGTTAAGTTACAAAACTAAATACACAACCTGTACAGACAAAGAACACCCGCACTTTTATATAGCAGCCCGAAAAGCTAAAATTATTCCAGATAAAGTAATGGTAAGCGGAGCAGCAGATTTAGTAATAAGTGGTATAAATACTCCACTTGCAGTTCCTTTTGCTATTTTTCCACTTCAAAAAGGAAGAAGATCTGGTATTGTTTTACCAAAACCTACTGGTTCTGGAGACTTTTTTGCTATTCAAGATGGTGGATATTTTTGGGCAGTAAATAATAATTTTAATCTAAAATTTTTGGGTGAAGTAGTTACAAATGGAACTTTTGGTGTAAAAGTAAGTTCTAATTATGCTAAAAAATATAAATATTCTGGAAATGTATTAGTAAGTTTTAGACGTGTAATACCTGATGATCCTATTTTGAATAAAGGTTTAATTCAAAACGATTTTAACTTAGTTTGGAGCCACAGAATGGACAACAAAGCAGACCCAAACAATAATTTTAATGCTTCATTAGACATACAATCAAATTCTTACGACAGAAATCAAATTATTCAAACTCAAGAAGTTTTGCAGGTAATAAACTCTTCCAACTTAGCTTATGTAAGAAGATTTAACGGCAAGCCCTACACATTAACTATAAATGCTCGATTCGATCAAAATCTAAAAACGCACGCTTTTAATGTTACGCTACCAGAAGTTGCCTTTACGGTAAATAAAATTTTGCCATTTAAAAGTAAAATTAGTTCTTCAAAGAAAAAGTTTTATGAAAAAATAGGCTTTACATACAAAGCCAGAGCAAAAGCACTAGTAAACACAACAGATACAGCTATATTTACTCAAGAAACCTTAGAAAGTTTGCGCTATGGAATAAATCAAGATGTGGCTATTGATGCAACTTATAGCATGTTTAAATATTTAAATATTACGCCAAGATTTGACTATGCAGAACAATGGTTTTTTAAAGAAGAAACTATAGATTTTGGCCCTGTTTATACTACAGTAAACGACACAACCATAGACACCACTTACACAAGTTCGAGTTTTGATAATGGATTTTATGCTAGAAGAAATTTTAATGCCAGTTTAGCCTTATCTACAAAAGTTACTGGTATATATACCTTTAAAAAAGGAAATTTGAAAGCCATTAAACATCTTTTTACGCCTAGTGTAACATATAATTATAGACCAAATTTCTCAGATCCTATTTGGAATTACTACAACTCCTACTATGACGAAAATATTGGAAAAGTTGTAGATTATAATCAATATACAAAAGGTGGTGTATATGAATCGCCTGGCAATAGAGAGTTAAACTCATTAACTATAGCCTTAGATAATAGATTTGACATGAAAGTTCATAACAAAAAGGACACCGCTAATTTATTAAAAAAAATGCCTCTCCTTAAAGCTTTAAATTTTAGAACAACTTATAATTTTGCGGGAGATAGCGTTTCAAAATTTAATGATTTAGTTTTTTTTGCAAATACATCTATTCTTAATGGTTTGTTTGCTCTTCAGGCTTCGCTGGTTTACAATCCATATTCTAGAAACAAAAACAATACTCGTATTGCAAAATCTTACTGGCAAACAGATCAAAAAATATTACGTTTTGAAAGTTTAAACTTAACTGTAGATTTTAATTTAAATGGAAAACCCAAACCAAAAAACGCCATTTTCGAAAATGAATATGGCAGCATTGGAGAACAGGAATTTATTGCTAGAAATCCTCAATTGTTTTACGATTTTGATATTCCTTGGAACTTTAATGCTCGCTATCATTTTAGTATGAAAAATGGAACCGCTGGAGATAAAGACAAAACTTTTTTTGACTTTACAAATTTTTCTTTCGGCGGCGATGTAAACATTACTCCAAAATGGAAAATAGCCGTACAATCTGGCTATGATTTTAAAAGAAAAGATTTCACTTTAACCAATGTAAGACTTCTAAGAGATTTACATTGTTGGGAAATGAGTTTAAACTGGCAAGCCTATCCAATTCAAAATAGTTCTTTTCAATTTGAAATAAGAGTAAAATCTGCAATACTTCAAGATTTAAAACTTTCGAGAAGAAACCCTCAGTACAGCAACATAAATTCTTTCTAAAAAGCATTTTTTACAAAAACATTACAATATATTTACACACTAAGTAGATGTTAGCTGGTTTAATAAGAAAAACTTATTATGAAAAATCAGAAAAAAGAAATCAACGCATCTTCTATGGCAGACATTGCCTTTTTACTCCTTATATTTTTTTTAGTTAGCACTACCATAGAGCAAGACAAAGGTTTACTAAATAAACTACCACCAATTGAAACTGAAAAACCTCAAGCCCAAAAAGAAAGAAATGTTTTGGAGATATTAATTAATGCCAACAACCAAGTTTTGGTAGAACAAGAATATATGGCACTCGAAAAATTAAAAGCAATAACAGTAAAACATATTGAAAATAATGGTTTTTTGCAGAATTTTTCTGAAGCGCCAACAAAAGCAATTATTTCTTTAAAAAATCATAGAGGAACTTCTTACGAAACTTATTTAATGGTTCAAAATGAATTGAAAGCAGCATATAATGAAGTTAGAAATAAAGAAGCAATGATTTTAAGCAATCAAAAATATAATTATAAAGCACTTAAAAACTGCGTTGAACTAAGAGAAAAAGGATTTGAATATTGCCTAGAACTTAAAAACAAAGTAAAAAACAAATTTCCAATGATAATTTCAGAGGCCGAGCCATTTGGACAGTTATGAGCAAATATTTCTTTTCTTGAAATAAAGCTCAAGGACAAAAACAAACAAAGGCGCAAGAATAAAACTTGCGCCTTTGAAAAAAAACTAAACACTATTACTTATTAAGCAATTTCTATTTGTCTTACAGGCTTAGGTTTTGCCTCTTCTTTTTTTGGAATTTCGATACTCAAAATACCATCATTATGATTGGCTTTTATTTTTGAAACATCTATAGTTTCTGGAAGTACAAAACTTCTTTTGAAACTATTAAAGTGAAATTCTCTTCTGGTGAAGTTTTCAGTTTTTTCTTCTTTGTTTTCTTTCTTTTCAGACGAAACAGTCAATTTATCATTGTCTAATTTTATAACAACTTGATCTTTTGAAACTCCAGGTAGCGCAAAATCTAAGAAAAAACCATTTTCGTTTTCTCTAATATTTACCGCTGGCGTTGTGTTGCCTGTGTTTGCCTTTGGTGTGTTAAAAGTTTCGTTGTTAAATAGCTCATCAAAAATTGATTGAAGTCCTAAAGGTTTTCTTTCTGTTCTAATTAAATTTCCCATAATAATATTTTTTATTTGTTAATGTTATACTCAACACTAATCAAATAGAATACCATTTGGTTTTAAGAATAAAAATGTCAGAAAAATGAAAATACACAAGACAAATTGTCTTACAATAAATAAATAGGCGACAAAAAGTCTTATTTTATTTTTTCTTTAGCCAATTTGAAAGATGGAAACTTTAATGTAAGTAAATAATGTGCTCCAAATAATAATGTAGAAAAGAAAATTGTTCCAGCTAAATCATTTCTTAAAAATGGTAAACCAGCAACATAAGTTTCCATTAAACCCATAAATGTTTTAGGAAACAAAGCATAAACAGATGTCCAAGCACCAAAATTAGATACAATAAAGAAAATTAATGCCGAAGCAAGACTTCCACCCAATATTTTAGCAGGCGTAATTTTGTTGAAGAAAAACATTCCAAACAACACAATTAATGCCATTGGCAACAAAGTATAAATTTGATATGAATAAAATAAAGCAAAACTTTCTGTTCCGTTTATAAAATTATTGATAATAATATCTGAAAACCACATAGTAAATATAGGCACAAAAAAAGCTAAAACCTTTTTATTGAAAACAGCAGACCCAAAAAGTGCCATAGCTCCTACAGCTGTAAACCCAAACGGGTGTGGTATTAAACGTGTAAATGCAGCAAATAAAATAAGTACTGAAACTAAAATTATTCCTTTAGAATTTATTGAATTTTTCATAAGATATATTTCTTGAAATGAATTAAATAGACTGTAAAAATAGAAATATTATTATTATTAAAAAATAATGCCACTCTAATTAAAAAAATGAACTTATAAACAATTATATTTGTAGGAGAATATTAACAATAAAAAATCATACGCAAATGTCAGAATCAGCAAAATTAGTTTTAGGAGGCGAAACAATAGAATTGCCAATCATTGTAGGTACAGAAAATGAGAAAGCAATAGATATTAGAGCCTTGAGAGGTCAAACTGGTTTTATTACTTATGACCCTGGTTATAAAAATACTGGAGCTACAGAAAGTGCAATTACTTTTTTAGATGGCGAAAAAGGAATTTTAAGATATAGAGGATATTCTATTGAAGAGCTATGTGAAAATGCAAGTTTTTTAGAAGTTGCCTATTTAATTTTAGAAGGAGAATTGCCAAATAAAGAACAATACGCTGCTTTTGAAAAAGAAATTACTTACCATACTTTAATACATGAAGATGTAAAACACGTTTTTGATGCTTTTCCAAACGGAGCGCACCCAATGGGGCAATTACAAATTATACTAAGTATGATGGCTGGTTTTTATCCAGACTCTTTAAATCCTCATAGAAGCAAAGAAGATGTAAAAAGAACTATTGTTAGATTGATAGCAAAAATGCCAACTATGGTTGCTATGATTCAAAAGAAAAACAATGGACACCCATTAGTTTATCCAAAAAATGAACTAGGTTATGTAGAAAACTTTTTACGAATGACTTTTGGTCAAGTAACAGAAGATTACGAAATTGACCCAGTATTTGTAAAGGCGATGAATAAATTATTAATCTTACACGCAGATCACGAGCAAAACTGTTCAGCATCAACAGTAAGATTGGTTGGTTCTTCAAATGCAAATTTATATGCCTCTATTTCTGCTGGTGTTGCAGCACTTTGGGGGCCACTTCACGGTGGTGCAAACCAAAAAGTACTAGAAATGCTTGAAGCTATAAAAGAAGACGGTGGCGATACTGATAAATGGCTAGCAAAAGCAAAAGATAAAAATGATCCGTTTAGATTAATGGGCTTTGGACACAGAGTTTATAAAAACTTTGACCCAAGAGCATTAATTATTAAACAATCTGCCGATGAAATTTTAGACAAGTTAGGAATTGAAGATCCAGTTCTAGAAATTGCTAAAAAATTAGAAGAAAAAGCGCTTAAAGATCCATATTTTGCTGATAGAAAATTATTTCCTAATGTAGATTTTTATTCTGGAATTATTTATAGAGCTATGGGCTTCCCTGTTGAAATGTTTACAGTATTGTTTGCATTGGGAAGACTACCAGGATGGATTTCTCAATGGAAAGAAATGAGAGAAACTAAGCAACCAATAGGAAGACCAAGACAGGTTTATACAGGAAAAAATGCAAGAGATTTTGTTGCAATGAACAAGCGATAATAATTATTGAACTACATAAAAAAAACTCGAACAATTTATTGTTCGAGTTTTTTTATGACTTTTTTTATATTTAGTTTCTAAAACTTATAGTCTTTTTTTGATTGTAACTTCTATAAAAAAGTATGAAATCTACTACAAACCATCCATTTCAGCCAATTTATTTGTTTGATCTTCCATTTTTAGTTTATCTATAACCATATCTACATCGCCACCAACTATAGCATCTAAATGATATAAAGTTAAGTTTATTCTATGATCTGTAACTCTTCCTTGTGGGTAATTATAGGTTCTAATTTTTGCAGATCTATCTCCAGAAGAAACCAATACTTTTCTATCGGCAGAAATTTTTTCATTGTGTTCTGCAAGTGCTTTGTCGTATAGTTTTGTTCTTAACCAACCCATCGCAATTACTCTATTTTTTAGTTGTGAACGTCCTTCTTGGCATTCTACAACAGTATTTGTAGGCAAGTGCGTAATTCTTACTGCAGATTCTGTTTTATTTACGTGCTGTCCTCCCGCTCCAGATGCTCTATAAGTATCTATTTTTAAATCTGCTGGATTAATATTTACATCTACTTCGTCAACCTCTGGCAACACAGCAACAGAAGCAGCAGAAGTATGAACCCTTCCTTGAGATTCTGTTTTTGGTACACGCTGTACACGATGAACACCCGATTCATATTTCAAAGTTCCATAAACGTTTTTTCCTTTTACATTTAAAACAACTTCTTTATAACCACCTTTAGAACCTTCTGTAGAAGAAATTAATTCTGTACTAAAACCTTTCTTTTCGCAGTAACTCAAATACATATTGTACAAATCGCCCGCAAAAATACTTGCTTCATCGCCACCTGTTCCTCCTCTTATTTCAAGCATTACATCTTTGCCATCTTCTGGGTCTTTGGGAATTAAAAGTACTTTTACTTCTTCTTCTAAAGAATCCAATTCTTTGTTTAAATCGCCCAAGTCAGATTTAGCCATATCCTTAAATTCGGGATCTGTCTCGGTTTTTATTATTTCTTTATTGGCTTCTATATTCTCAAGTACATTTTTATACCTGTCGTAAATCTTTTTTACGTCTTCAAGATCTTTATATTCTTTACTTAACTTAGTATATTCTTCAATATTAGAAGTAATAGAAGGATCTGAAAGTTTTTGCTTTACTTCTTCAAATTTTATTACTATGGGTTCTAACTTTTTTAACATTTCCTGCAATTTTGAATGGCGAAGATACAAATAAGTTAGAAGTTGAAACTTGGGTCGTGAAAGTTTTTTGTTTTAAGCATAAAAGATTACAAGTTTTCCATTTTTTTTAAAGTATTCAAACATCTATTTTTTAAACCAGAAGACGCTCCAGGTAATTGCATTTTTATCAATTCAATAACTTCACGCTTTAAATCTGGTTCTTTTATACATATATTATAGAGCACACCTATTCCAAAAGCCTTTATGGCAATGGCAGAATCTTTATTCAATACCAAATTAAAACAGTTTTCAAAAGCCTTACCCAATAATTCTTCTGGTAAATCTACAAATTGCAATAAGCGAACTACATTTCTTGTAACAGCATCTTCTTTACTTGTAAGCAATAAATCTACCAATACTTCTAAATAAGGAAAAAGCAACTCAATATTTTTTTCAGCAGTTAAATTCATTACCCAAGCGGCTCTTTGCGTTACTCTATATGTAGTATTTAAAAATAAATCTACCAATTCAGCAAATTTTTCTTCATCATTTCCAATATAGTTTACAATAAGTAAGGCGTTTTCTTTAGAATTTTCCTTTAATAATTGTTCTCTTAAATTCATATTAAAAAATGTACGGTATAAAAACAAAACATGCAATAACTGTAGCCACAATAGCCAAAACCAAAACACTTGCCGCAGCTACATCTTTAGCTATTTTTGCCAAAGGGTGAATTTGCGGCGAAGCTAAATCTACCAAGGTTTCAATGGCTGTGTTTACCAATTCGGCAAAAAGCACCAAGCCAATACAAAGTATAATTACTATCCATTCTAAAGAATTTACTTTAAAATAAAAACCTAAACCAACTGCCATAAAAGCGGCAAAAGAATGAAATTTAAAATTGCCTTGGGTTTTAAACGTATAGCAAAGCCCTTGAAAGGCATAAGAAAAAGATTTTATAAATCTGCTAATCATTTTAGGAAGTTTATATGCTCAAATGTAAAAATAATGTCATTAAAATTAGTGAATAGCCACTATTATATTGAAATGACATTTCCATGATATTGAAAATACAATTCTTGCGTTCAAGCAACAAATTATTTAATCATCAAAAAAAATAAACATTATGAATCAGTTAACAACATCCCCAATTTTGGTAATTATTTTAGCTATACTATATATAGTATTCAGTATAATAATTACAAAGTACATTTTAAGCAATGGAAAAAATGAAAAACAAATCATTGAAGAAAACAAATTAAAAGCTGTTAAAGCAAAAAGTTTTCTAAAAAAATATCCAGAAGCAAACATGAAATCTGCAAGAAAATTTTCGCTCGCCTTTGGTTTTATTTTTGCATTTGCAACTTCTATTTATGCTTTTTCTCTTTTGGGTGAAGCACAGACAAACTGTGTTTTACCACCACTACTTGTTGATTCTGCATTTGTTATTCAGATACAACGTCCTATTACAACAGAAAAATCTAAAACCATAAAGAAAAAAGTTCCACCACCACCTCCTACTGCTGATTTTAAAATTGTTACAAAAACAAATCCAGAACCACCAGAAATTATTGACCCAGAACCAATATTTGTACCAGAGGATAAAGATGTAATTTTTGAACCTAAAATCGAAGTGCCAATCGATGAGCCAGAACTATTTGTAGTAGTAGAAAAAATGCCAAGGTTTAAAGGTTGCGAAGGTCTTACAGAAGCAGAAGCAGATATTTGTACTAGAAATAAAGTAAAAGAATATTTATATGGAATGGAATATCCACAAGATGCTTACAACTATGATATTGAAGGCAAAGTAGATATTGGCTTTGTAGTAAATGAAAAAGGAAAAGTAGTAGATGTTGAAATTTTAAGAAGTGCAGATAAGGTATTCAACAATGATGTTTTAAAGCATTTGAAAAAAATGCCAAATTTTGCAAGTGCAGGAAAACAAAGAGGTAAAAAAGTTTTGGTAAAATATCATACTGCAATAGTTTTTAAACTAAATTAAAAAAAAATAGCTGAACTGAATATAAATTCAGTTCAGCTAATTATATAAATAACAAGATTCAAAAATGCTAAAATATCTAGCACTTTAATGCTTTAAAAACCAAAGCAAAATTTACTTTTGTAAAATAAAAAAACAAATTTCCGTTTAAATTTTATGGAAAAACATTTAAAATTGCATCCATATTATGCAAGTGCAGCGATAGTTCTTTTCTTTTCGGTTGGTTTTGTGTCTTTGTTACCATCACAAGAATTGCCAAAAACAGGTTTTAACCATATAGATAAATTAGTACACATTACAATGTATTTTATTTTATCTGTAATTTTAGTTAAAGCATCTTTAAAATTAAATAATACACCTTTAAAAATTTTAGCAATTCCCATAGTTTTGTCATTTTTTTATAGTTTTGGCATAGAAATTTTACAAGAAATGATAACAGATTCTCGATTTTTTGATATATTTGATATCTTAGCCAACGGAATTGGATGTATGCTTGCATTATTGCTTGTGAAAACACCTTTTTTTAATAAAAATTAAATTTTTATGAATACATACACATTATTAGGAATTACCATAGGATCTGTGGTTCTCTTCTATTTAATTTCAAGATTTTTGACGCTTTTTGTCATGAATGGAGGAAAAAATGAAGAGCAAATTATTGATTTAAATAAAGATAAAAATGATGCAAACAGGTTTGCCGTTAAATATCCAGAAGCAAGTTTAAAAACTGCTAGATATTCGGTAATGGCATTAGGATTTATTTTTGCATTTGGATCTGCAATTGGAGCTTTCAATTATGCCAAAGATAAAGGCGAAATTGCTGAATTTGAAATGGCTGCAATAGATGACGACTTCGAAATAGAAGCGCCACAAACAGAGCAAGTAAAACCGCCACCACCGCCACCGCCACCACCACCAGAAATTGAGGTTGTAGACGATGAGGAAATACTAGAAGAAGAACCAGAAATTCAGGATACTGAAATAGAAGAAGACGAAATAGTAGAAGTACCCGAAGTAGTGGAAGAAGAAGAAGTTGTAGAGCAAGAAGTTTTTACAGTAGTAGAAGATATGCCTAAATTTAAAGGTTGCGAAAGCCTTAAAGGCGATGCAGCTTCGCAGTGTACAATGAAAAAAATACAAGAATACACAGCAAAGGTAGACTATCCTCAAATTGCAGTAGACAACGATATTGAAGGTAAAGTATTTATCAGTTTTGTAGTAGACAAAGATGGTTCTGTAAAAGAAGTAACCCTTTTAAGAGGTGTAGACAAACTTTTAGACAACGCAGCTATGAAACACATTAAAAATTTACCAAAATTTGCTAGCCCAGGTAAGCAAAGAGGTAAAGCTGTAAAGGTTAAATACAACATACCTATCGTATTTAGATTAGGATAAAAAATAAAAATATTTCAATAAAAAAGCCCAAGCACTTGCTTGGGCTTTTTTATTGCTGACAATTTGACCTAAAAGTAAGATTGGCAAAGAATTTGACTTGCAAAAGCATAGAATGAATTATTAAAAGATAAAAAGTAAATCATGGCTAAGAAAAATACAGCAAAGCAAGAAGATACAAAAGTGAATGTTGAAATAGAAGACACGAAAGTAGATGCAACAATAGCAAATGAAGAAGAAACTACAGTAGAAGAAAACGAAGAGGTTTCGGAAGAAAACAAAATAGAGGAATTGCAAACAGCACTAGACGAACAAAAAAATAAATATTTAAGACTATTTGCGGACTTTGACAATTACAAGAAAAGAACCGCAAAAGAAAAATTAGAATTATTGCAAACTGCTGGTAAAGATGTTATGCTTTCTATAATTCCAACACTTGACGATTTAGCTAGAGCTATTCAAAGTGCTGAAAATGCTACAGAAATAGAAGCAGTTAAAGAAGGTATGTTGCTTGTAAAAAATAAATTATTCAATGCTTTGAGTCAAAAAGGCTTAAAACCAATAGAAAGTACAGGTTTTGAATTTGATGCAGACAAGCACGAAGCAATAACAAAAATTCCAGCACCTTCTAAAGAAATGAAAGCTAAAGTAATAGACACTATTGAAACAGGCTACACTTTAAACGATAAAATTATTAGATATTCAAAAGTAGTAGTAGGCGAATAAATGCTTGTTTTTAAAAACAACAAAAAAAATTATGGCAAGAGATTATTATGAAATACTGGGGCTTAGCAAAAGCGCAAGCAAAGAGGAAATTAAAAAAGCCTACAGAAAAACTGCATTAAAATATCATCCAGATAGAAACCAAGGTGACAAAAGTGCAGAAGATAAATTTAAAGAGGCAGCAGAAGCCTATGAAGTTTTAAGCAATCCAGACAAGAAAGCAAAATATGATCGTTTTGGTCATCAAGCTTTTGAAGGTGGTGGCGGTTTCTCTGGTCAAAATGTAAACATGGAAGATATCTTTAGCCAATTTGGAGATATTTTTGGTGGCGGAGGCGGCGGTGGCGGCTTTGGTTCTTTTTTTGGTGGTGGCGGTGGCGGCCAAAGAAGGTCTGTAAGAGGTTCTAACCTAAGAGTAAAAGTAAAACTAACACTAGAAGAAATAGAAAACGGTGTTGAAAAGAAAATAAAAATTCAACGCTTGGTAAATGCAGATGGCGTAAGCTATGACACTTGCCAAACTTGTGGAGGCGCAGGTGCAGTTTCTAGGATTTCTAACACTATTTTAGGACAAATGAGAACACAATCTCCTTGCCCTACTTGTAACGGTTCTGGACAAAGTATTGGAAAAAAACCAGCAGGATCTGACGAAAACGGACAAGTAAGAAAAGAAAAAATTGTTAGCATAAATATACCCGAAGGCGTAGAAGACGGTATGCAGCTAAAAGTAAGAGGAGAAGGAAACCAAGGTCCAGGAAACGCTCAATCTGGAGATTTAATTGTATTAATAGAAGAAACTGCTCACGAATACTTAGTACGCGATGGACAAAATGTACTATACAATTTACAAATGAGCTTTGTAGATGCAGCTTTAGGAACAAGTGTAGAAGTGCCGACTATTTCTGGAAAAGCAAAAATTAAAATTCCACCAGGAACACAAAGTGGAAAAGTATTAAGACTTAGAAATAAAGGTTTGCCTTCTGTAGAAGCCTACGGCAAAGGAGACCAGCTAATATATATAAGTATTTTTACACCAAAAAGTTTAAGTAAAGAAGAGCAAGAAACTTTAGAAAAACTAAGAGATTCTGAAAACTTTAAACCAGACTTTACTAAAACTGAGAAAAGCTTCTTTCAAAATTTCAAAGATTTTTTTAACTAAAAAAATAAAAAGAGAAACTAAATTAGTTTCTCTTTTTATTTGGCACTAATTTTGCCCTTAATTTCAAAAAAACAACTATTATGAAAAAAATATTATTATCTATAAGCATGCTTTTTAGCATAGTTTTTATTAATGCGCAATCTGTAACTTCAATGTCTACACAAGATTTTACATATAGTACAGGTTCTAAAGAAGCTATCAAAGTTATTTTTGAAGATGTAAATGCAAAAAAACTAAGCGATGCACTTAGTACTTATTTTAAAAAGAATTACAAAGCAAAAGTTTCTGCTGTAAGAAAAACAGATGGCGAATTTGAAGTAGAAGAGTTTAAAGCTACAGATATTCAACAAAAACCTACATCTGCTTTAGTTAGAATTACAGAGTTAGAAGGCAATGCAATTATGTACATTCATTACAAATCAGATGGTTATGTAGTAAGTGAAAAAAACACGCCTGCACTATATCCTTCATACAAAAAAATGACGCAAAGCATTGCTAATGACGCTATTGCACTGTCGTATACAGATGTAATTGAACTAAAGAATAAAGAATTAGCAGACCAACAAAAAGTATTAACTGGTTTTGTAAAAACTGAAGAAAAAAACAGCGCTGATGTTGTTAAAATGGAAAGTGAAATAAAAACCGCAGAAGGAGAAATAAGTCGTTTAGAAACAAGCCTTACACAACAAAAAACGCTTGTAATTGAAAAAGCAAAATTGGTAGATGAGAAAAAAACTGAAATGGCGACATTAGATGTAAATTCTCTTGAGAAAGAAATTAAAACTGTACAAGGAGACAATAAAAAAGCAGATAAAGAAATTGAAAAAATAAATGCTGACATTGCTAAAAAGAATGCAGAAATTGCTCAATTACAATCAGAAATAAAAGTTTTAGAATCAGAAATTGAAACTGTAAATTCTAGAAAAGAAAGCAATGGAGAAAAAATTGGAGAACTACAAACCAAAATTAGTACTCACAACGAAGATGCACTTAAAGAACAATTAAAATTACTAGAAAAAGACAGTAAAGATGCAGTTTCTGAAGAAAAAAATATTACAAAAGCCATAGAAAAAGAAAGAGCAAGTATTGAAAAAAACAAAGTGAAAATAAAAGAAGCTCAGTTGGAAATAGAAACTTCTAAGGCCTCTCAAGAAACTAAAAATGCTGAAATAGCTAAAACAAAAGAAAATATTAAAGTTTTAGAATCAAAAGTTTCGAAATTGAAATAAATCAATCTTAAAAAATATTAATAATAAAAAAGCCAAAATATAAATATTTTGGCTTTTTTTATTGAGTATTATTAGAAAATTTTACCATTCCCAAAACCTTAACAACTGCCTTTTCAACAACATCAATGCTTTCAATTTTATTCTTTTTGTAAATAAACATTAAAGCAACGGTTTTATTTTCTTGTTGTAGTTTTTCTAAAAATGAATGTTTGTTGGTGCGGTAAGCTTCACGCATAAGCCTTTTTATTCGGTTTCTATCTACTGCGTGCTTAAATTTAGACTTGGAAACCGTAAATGCAACTTGAGGCATTTTAAACTTTGTAGATTCTATTTCTTTGTATGCAACTATAATAGGCGCAGAAACAAAAAAACTTCCCTTCTTTTTTTCAAAAAGGGAAGTTATTATTTTTTTACTCTTTAAACGTTCTACACGCTTTAAGGTATTATTCTTATTTAAGTCTGCTTTCGTCAGAAACTGTTAATTTTTTTCTTCCTTTTGCTCTTCTTCTAGCTAAAACCTTACGACCACTTTTGGTTGCCATTCTCTCACGAAAACCGTGCTTATTCTTTCTCTTTCTTCTAGATGGTTGGAATGTTCTTTTCATTTCTTATAATTTTCCTTTGTTATAATCGGAGCGCAAATGTACGCTTATTATTTTAAATTCACAATTTACTACTACTTATTTTTTTCACGTCATTGCGATGAGGCACGAAGAAGCAATCTTTTTGCTATACTTCTAAATTGGTGTTTTAATATTAAATTTTGAGTACTAATTTAAAGATTGCTTCAAATTCAGAAAAAGAATTTTCGCAATGACGTAAATTATAAGCTCTCGTTTCATAGATGCTTTTCACAAATAACAATACAAATTCTTAAACTTCTACAGCTTCAGTTTTACTTTCTACCCATTCGTTTACCAATTCTTCCAAAATATTTAAAGGTACTGGCCCGTTTGTAAGCACAACATCATGAAATTCTCTGATATCGAACTGCTCTCCTAGCATTTCTCTGGATTTATTTCTAAGATCTAAAATTTTCAATTGCCCTATTTTGTACGCCGTAGCTTGTGATGGCATTACAATATGACGTTCTACCATTTTTGTACATTCTGCTTCACCTGCTGGTGTATTTTCTACATAAAAATCTATTCCTTCTTGCCTTGTCCATTTTTTGCTATGAATACCTACATCTACAACTAGTCTACAAGCTCTCCAAAGCTCCATAGAAAGTCTTCCAAAATCTGAATACGGGTCTGTGTAAAAACCTATTTCTTTTGGAATATATTCTGAATACAATCCCCAACCTTCGCTATAAGAAGTATAACCTGCTTCCATAGTTCTAAACTTAGGTAAGTCTTTCAATTCTTGTGCAATAGAAATTTGCATATGATGCCCTGGAATAGCTTCGTGAAAACTCAATGCTTCCATTTCGTACTTTGGCATTGCTTTCATATCATAAAGGTTTACGTAGTAATATCCTGGTCTGCTTCCGTCTGGTGCAGCACTATTATAAAATGCTATTCCTGCAGATTTTTCTCTAAATGCTTCAACAGCTTTTACTTCTAGTTTTGCTTTTGGTTTGGTAATAAAAAGTTCGTCTAATCTTGCTTTCATAGCATCTATCAACTCAATGTTTTTATCTAAATATGCTTGCTTTCCTTCTTCTGTATTTGGATAGTAAAACTGCTCATCATTTTTCATAAAGTCAAAGAAATCATACAAATCGCCTTCAAAACCAACTTTTTCAGCAATTTTTTCCATTTCTATATGTATTCTTTCTACTTCAGACATTCCTATTTCATAAATTTCAGCTGGTGTCATTTGAGTAGTTGTTGTTCTTTCTAAAGCTACTTTATAGTACTCGTCTCCATTTGGTAATTTCCAAATTCCATCGTCTTCATTTGCTTGTGCTTCAATACTTTTTACTACTTCAATTAGTTTTAAATACGAAGGTTGAAATTTTTCGATTAAAGCTTTTTCTGCATTTGCCAATAATTCAGATTTTGTATTTTCGTCAAGAGAATCTAATTTATTTACATCGTTTGTAAAATCTTTCAATAATGGGTTTATCATATCAGATTTATCGAAAGGATAACCTGTAATTAAATTTTCGCAATCATTTATTACATAAGGATAAACAAATTTTGGAGCCAGAATTCCTTTTTCTGTTCTTTGATTTAAGCTATAAATCAGCTCATCAATTTTTACATCTATTTTGTTTAATCTTGCCAACCAAGCTCTTGCATCTGTTTCGTTTGTAATTTGATGTACGTTCATTAAAAAAGTAGGAAACCAAGTATGCGAACCAAACATTTGATTTACAGGATAATTGTGGTATCTCCATTTGTGATTATTTATACCTTGTTGATTATCGTTTAGCCACATTCTATATGTCAAGGCTGTTTGAATATCCATTTTTGAAGGATCAAAGTTGTTTTTTACAAAATTGATGTCCCCAACAGTCATATCGTAATAAACCTGTGTCATAGAATCGTTAGAAATTCCCCATTCGTCTTGTCTATCTTTCATGCCAAGATATGTTTGCCTTACTGGCGACATTTGTACATAAACTTCATAAATACTATCTAATGCAGTATTAAATTTTGTAGAGTAAGTTTTAATTTCCTCTGCTGTCATTGATGTTTCTTTAGCATCTTCACAAGCAAAAAGTGCTAAAAAGGCTAAAGCCAAAATCGAATATATTTTATTCATTTTAAATTGATTTTAATGTGTTTGGTACAAATATAATCTAAATAGAATCATTATATTCGTTTTTCAAACCAATTTAAAACATTTAAGATTGTAAATATTATGATGAAAAGTATAAAAATTATTAAAACTCGATCAGATATTGGAGCTGGCACAAGAGGTGCTGACCTTGGCATAGATGCTATAGAAGTAGCTGCAAAAAAAATAAAAGATGACTTTTTCAACAACTATGAGTACTATGATGTTAAAACTTATAATGAAGTTATATATAACAAGAATACTACTGAGTTTGCAAAACGTATAGGAAATGTTTTAGAAGTATGTACAAATTTAGCCGAAGCCGTAAAAGATAGTTTAAAAGAAAATAAATTTCCACTTGTGCTTTCTGGAGATCATTCTTCTGCTTTGGGTTCTATTTCTGGTGTAAAAATGGCTTTTCCAAATAAAAGAATTGGCGTAGTTTGGATAGATGCACACGCAGATATTCACTCACCACATACAACGCCATCTGGCAATATACACGGAATGCCTCTAGCTGCTGTTTTGGCAGACGACAATAAAGAAAGAAAAATTAATGAGCTTGATGATGAAACAACTAAGTATTGGGAGGCAATGAAAAACATCGGTGGAACAGCCCCAAAAGTAAAGCACGAAGATTTAGTTTATTTTGGTGTAAGAGATACTGAAGAACCAGAAGAATATACAATCGAAAAAAATGGCATTAAAAACTACACAGTTGATGAATTAAGATACAGAGGTTTAAAAGTTTGTATGCAAGAAGCAATGCAATCACTTTCTGCTTGTGATATGATATACATTACTTTTGATGTTGATAGTATGGATTCTGATTTAATTTCTGAAGGAACAGGAACACCAGTTTCTAAAGGTTTTGACGAATTTGAAATTATTGAAATTATTAATAGTGTAATTGCAACTGGAAAAGTAGCATGTTTGGAATTTGTAGAAGTAAACCCATGTTTAGACAATAAATGCAACTTAATGGCAGAAACTGCGTTTGATATTTTGAGTACCGTTACAGTAAAACTTGAAGAAAAACTTTCTTAAAAAACAAAAATTAGATTTCTATTAAACTTTCTATTGTCATAGTAAATTATAATGTTCGTTATTTTCTTGAACAAGTGCTTATTTCAGTAGAAAAAGCCATAGAAAATATAGAAGCAGAAGTATTTGTTGTAGACAATGACTCCAAAGACCATTCTGTAGAAATGGTTTACAAAAAATTTCCTAAAGTAAAGGTTATTGCCAATAAAGTAAATACAGGTTTTTCTGTTGCAAACAACCAAGCTATTTTAGAAAGCAAAGGCGAATATGTACTACTTTTAAACCCAGATACAGTAGTAGAAGAAGATACTTTTGAACGCTGCATTGCCTTTATGGATGCACACCAAAAAGCTGGTGGTTTGGGTGTAAAAATGATAGATGGACAAGGAAATTTTTTACCAGAATCAAAACGTGCATTGCCTACTGCAAAAGTTGCGTTTTTTAAGGCATTTGGTTTGTCTGCTTTGTTTCCAAAATCAAAACTATTTGCGCAATATCACTTAGGTTATTTAAGCAAAAACGAAACGCACGAAGTTGATATTCTAGCAGGTGCATTTATGTTTATGCGTAAATCTGTTTTGGACGAAATAGGTCTTTTAGACGAAACTTTTTTTATGTACGGCGAAGACATAGATTTGTCTTACCGAATTATAAAAGCAGGTTATAAAAACTATTATTTTCCAGATACAAAAATTATACATTACAAAGGCGAAAGCACTAAAAAAGGAAGCTTAAATTATGTAAAAGTTTTTTATGAAGCCATGCTTATTTTTGCTCGAAAACACTTTTCTAGTAAGCAAGCAAAACTATATTCTATTGCTATATATTTTGCCATTTTTATAAAAGGTGCATTAACTTTAGTAAGCAATTTTTTACAGAAAGCATTAATGCCACTTTTAGATTTTGGATTGGCTTTTTTAGGCTTAATTTTAGTGAAAGATTTTTGGGCTACGAAAGTAAAAACAACCATAGATTTTTACCCAGAAGAATTTACCTATTACGTATTGCCAGGTTATGTATTTATTTGGCTTTTGAGTAGCTATTTTGCTGGTGCTTATGACAAACCTTTTAGAACAAAAAAAATATTTAGAGCACTAGCTTTTGGAACTTTAATAATTGCTGCCGTTTATGGTTTTTTACCCGAAGAATTGCGCTTTTCTAGAGCCATTATTTTGCTTGGAGCCGTTTCTACTTTCTTAGTAATGCTTTTGAATAGATTTATTTACAATATTTTAAAACACAAAAAAGCCAGTTTCGAAATTGAAGAAAAAAAGAATGTTGTTATTATTGGAAATGAACAAGAATCGCAGCGGGTTTTAACCCTTTTGAAACAAACTAGCGACCAAACAAATTTTGTTGGTTTCGTTGGCGTAAATGAAAAAGAAAAACACAATGAGCTAATTGGCGAATTAAGTCAAATTGAAGACATTGCAAGTCTTTATGATGTAAATGAGTTAATTTTTTGTGCAAAAGATATTTCTGCCAAAGAAGTTATTTCTTTAATGACAAAATTTGAACATAAATTTAGCTATAAAATTGTTCCACCAGAAAGTTTAAGTATTATAGGAAGCGACTCTAAAAACACTTCTGGAGATTTATATGCACTAGATGTAAATTTAACCATAGACACACCAAGAGCTCGACAAACAAAAAGAATTTTTGATATTTTGATGTCTATTTTATTATTCTTGAGTTTACCTATTTCAATTTGGTTTATTCAAAATAAAACTGGAGTTTTTAGCAACATATATAATGTACTTTTTGGTAAAAAAACTTGGATTGGTTACATTGAAAACAAAAGCAATGAGTATAATTTGCCCAAGATAAAAAAAGGTGTTTTAAATGCTTTATTAGCCTCTGGAATAAATGAAAACGAAAGTTTAAATAAAGACAGAATTAATTTGAATTACGCTAAAAACTATGCCGTAGAAAAAGATTTTATCTACTTTTTTAAAGCTTTCAAAAAATTAGGAAACATTTAAGATTTTACAATATTTAAATCTATTACTGGATATTTTTTTACAACACCATTTGCATCTGTAACAATTACCTCAAACTCTGCGTGAATGTTTTTGTTTTCGAGACTCTGAAAAACCCAATTGCTTTTTACATCATTCACATCTAAGTCTATATTTATTTTTTCTGTGAAAGAGTTTTGTTTTAAAACTCCTTGAACTTTTACTGAAGATAAATTAGAAACATCTTCCATAAGTAGCGATATATCATAGCCACTTGCAGACTGCTCTATAATAAATTGTGGACCGTTTTGTGCAAAAGTAAATGAAGTAAAAATTGTAAAAGCTAAAGTAAATATTAAATTTTTCATAATCTTGGTGTTGTAGATGTATTTACGACAAAATTTTTGGTTTAGTTTCAGAATTCAATTTAATATGCTAAGAATGTAGTTTTTTATTTTGAAAATTTAAAGGCTTATCTTTGCAGTTCTATGCAAAAAGAATTAATCGACATCCGTTCGCTTTCTGTAGAAAAGCTAGAAGCTTATTTACTAGAAAACAAAGAACCAAAATTTAGGGCTAAACAAATATATCAGTGGCTATGGAATAAAGGTGCTGAAGAGTTTGATGATATGACGAATCTTTCTTTAAATTTAAGAAACAAACTAAAAAGTGAGTTTAAAATTTCTCAAGCAAAAATAGATTTGGTTCAAAAAAGTAATGACGGAACCATAAAAGCAGGTTTTAAACTAAGAGATGCACGAATTATTGAAGGTGTTTTGATTCCTACTCCAAAAAGAATGACGGCTTGTGTTTCTAGCCAAGTGGGTTGTACTTTGGCTTGTGCTTTTTGTGCTACAGGAACTTTAAAAAGAGAAAGAAACCTTGATGCTGGCGAAATTTACGACCAAGTAGTTGGTATTGATGACTTAGCAAAGAAAAATTACCAAAAACCATTGTCGAATATTGTATTTATGGGAATGGGCGAGCCGCTTTTAAACTATGATAATGTAATTAGTGCTATTGATAAAATTACTTCACCAGATGGTTTGGGAATGTCTCCAAGGCGAATTACAATTTCTACCGTTGGTGTAGCAAGAGGAATAATAAAACTAGCAGACGAAGGCAAAAAATTCAATTTAGCACTTTCACTTCACGCACCTACCAACGAGCAGCGCATGAAAGTAATGGATATTACCCGAAGTAATCCAATAGAAAAAGTAATGGACGCAATTGCGTATTTTTACGAAAAAACAGGCAACAAAGTCACTTACGAATATATTTTATTCAAAGATTTGAACGATAGCTATGAAGACGCCATAAATTTATTACGTTTATGTAAGCGTTTTCCTGTTTTTGTAAACTTGATAGAATACAATCACGTAGAAGGTTTACCTTTTGAAAAATCTACTAGAGAAAAAGCAGAAATGTTCTTAAATGTGCTAGAAAAAGCTGGCGTAACTTCTGTAATTCGTGTAAGTAGAGGAAAAGATATTGATGCGGCTTGTGGTCAGTTGGCAAACAAAAATAAGTAAGCGTGAATTATATTGGTTCCAAAAATAAACTTTCAAGTTTTATTAAAGATGCTGTTTATAAAACAGTTGGTAAAGATTTATCTGAAAAAGTATTCTGCGATTTGTTTTCTGGAACTGGTGTAGTAAGCAGAAATTTCAAAGGCGAAGTAAAACAAGTTATTAGTAACGATTTGGAATACTACAGTTATGTACTTATAAGAAATTCTGTTGGGAATAATAAAGCCATAAAAGATGTTGAAAAACTGCTTGAAAAACTCAACAATTTAAAGCCAAAAGAAGGTTTTATATATATAAACTACTGCAAAGCAGGTCATGGAGATAGACAATATTTTTCTGATGAAAACGGAAAAAAAATAGATGCCATAAGACAAGAAATTGAAGTTTGGAAAAAAGCAGAAACGATTGACGAAAATACTTATTTTTTTCTTTTAGCAAGTTTACTAGAAAGTGCAGATAAAGTTGCAAACACTGCTTCGGTTTATGGTGCATACTTAAAGCATATTAAAAAATCTGCTGCTAAAACTTTAGAGCTTAAAGCGGCAAATTTTGAACTTTCTAAAAACGAAAACAAGGTTTTTAATAAAAACAGTAATGATTTAATAAAAGAAATAAAAGGCGATATTTTATATTTAGACCCGCCATATAATGCAAGACAATACGGCGCAAATTATCATATTTTAAATACTATAGCACTTTATGATAAATTTGAACCCAAAGGAAAAACTGGACTTCGAGAATACAACAAATCAAAATATTGTAGTAAAGTAACAGTTCATCCAGAATTTGAAGACTTAATAAAAAACGCTGATTTCAAATACATTTTTCTGAGCTACAATAATGAAGGTTTAATGTCTGTAGAAGCAATAGAAACAATAATGAAAAAGTACGGTTCTTACCAGTTAGTTTCAAAAGCATACCAAAGGTTTAAAGCTGACAAAACTGAGAATAGGAATCATGTGGCGGATAAAACTGAGGAGTTTTTGCATATCCTTACTAAATAGAATTTCACTCATAAAAGTTTAGTCACGCAGAGTCGCAAAGGAGCATTTTTTTTAAAGCTTCGCAATGAAACTATTATTAAACTCCTGTGGTTGGCATCCTTGCCAATCACTATCAATGCTTGACTAGTTTGCTGGTCGGCAGGGATGCCAACCAAAGGAAAAAAACGCATTAGTTGAAAGAAAAAGGATTGAAAATTAGTTTTATCATCTCGCACTACAAGTGCTAGAAATAGATTAGGAACTCGGCAAAGCCAAGCACCAGAATAAACCTCAGCGAGCACTAGTTGGATAGTTTGCTGGTCGGCAGGGATGCCAACCAGAGGTTTTTGCATATTTTGGTGTAATGGACAAAACGGTTGCTATTAGTTTCTGGCGCGCTTTTCCAAAAGCGTGACTAATTTATGCAGGATTTACAATCCGAATTAGCAGAATAAATTTGGATTTCAAATCCGAAATAAGATGAAGAACGCTTTGCAAAAGCGCACTAGTTGAGTTTCTTTTATTAAATCAATTCTACTAAAAAAAGATAGATGAAACAAGGTTTCCATTATCATATTCTTCAGTTTTTTTCAATTTTTCATTTTTATAATAATACCAAATTCCGTCTTTTTCATTATTTCTATAGAAACCCCTTACTTTCGAATCGGAAGTTTTCATTATCCATTCTCCTTCCTTAATACCCTTATTGTAATTAATGAGAATATACGAGTTAGAATCATAATGGTCATACCAAATGTTTGTTCCGTGTCTTTTTCCATTAAATAATAATCCAATAAATTCAATCGTTCCATCATCTTTATACTTAATTACTTCACCATTTTTCTTTCCTTTAAAATAAGTTATGGCTGAAGTATCATTTCCAAATTCATTTTTATATGAAACGACTCCTGTAAAAGAAGTGTCAATTTCTTGCGTAAGACATTGCAAATAAAAACTTAAAATAAATATCGATAATACAAATTTCATAATCTAACTTTTTTCTTAAAAACTTTGCGCATCTGCGGCATTGCTCGACACTTATTTTTTCCTCAACTTCATCAAATCCATACTAAAAGAAATTCGCTGACCAAAGTTAGTAATTCCTAAAACGCTTTGGTTGTTTTTAATATTATTTGTAGTTACAAATGGGAAG
>CAKZQD010000018.1 GCA_937139485.1 uncultured Bacteroidota bacterium
GTTTGCCTTACCAGCTTTGCAAATTTTGTCATATAAACATAAGAAGCATCTACATCGCCTTTCATTACCAATGCTTGTATTGAATTAAGCAAATTGAAAATAAAATGCGGATTCATTTGAGATTTCAAAGCTTTTAAGTTGGAAACGGCCAATTCGTTTTTTGTAGATTCTTCAAGTTTTAGATAGGCTTCGTCTAGTTTTGTTTTTTGAGTACGAATGAGTTTTAATTTATTGAAAATGTAAACAGAAAATAATCCAATGAGTAAAGCAATAATTCCTGCGGCAAACATACCTAGCCTAGTTTTTTGTTTTTGCTGTTCGGCAAGTTCTAGTTTTTGTTGGTTTTTAAGATCGTCTATTTCTTTTTGCTTTTCGTACTGAAATTCCGACTCAAACCTTATTGCAGCATTTACTTCTGCATCATTATACATTTTTTCAAACAAAACAAAATATTTATGATAAATTTCATTGGCTTTTTTATACTCTCCTGTTTTTACATATATTTTATTTAAAAGTAATGATGCTTGTCTTGTTCTATTTTTATCATTTACTAAAGGTAATAAATTATACGCCTCCTCTGCATATTTTTTCGCTTGCTTATAATTCTCTTGTTTAAAGTAAAAACTTGCAATATAGTCTAGACTTAAAGCTGTTAAATCATGAAATTCAGTTTCTTTGCTCATCTCTAAAGCCTTAAATGTTAATTCTAAAGCTTTTTCACTATCTCCTTTAATATTATAAATAGATGCAATTGAGGAATATGCATAACCTAAATCATCTGGATTATCATTGATTTTAAAGTTTAAAAGAGCAGAATCACAATACAATAGACCTAAATCAAGGTTTTCTTCCAAAACAACAACGGATGCTAAACTAATATATTCATATCCTATTCTAGAATAATCATTTCCCTTCTTAGCTATATTAAGTGCTATGTTATGGTTTTTTTTTGCTTCTACAAACGAATAGGTCATCGTTTGTATGTATCCTATCTCATCATAATTTAATGCTATTTCCGTATGATATTCTTTACTATTGCTAAAATATTTTATAGATTCTTTGAATAAATCTATAGCTTCAGAGGTAGTTCCAGAATTTATCTGCCAAGATCCTAAATTAGTCAAGGTCTTAGCAATATATATACTATCATTTATGTCTTTAAAAAGTTCTAATGCTTTTTGAGTAATTAATTTAGAGGAATCTTCTAGACCTATTCTTTTAAGGTATTTACCTAGTTGTAGGTTTAAAATACCTTTATATTTTAAGAATGAATCGTCTTTAATGAGTGTTTTTTCTTCAAAAGAGAATGCTTGAGTAAAAGCAATTGTATATTTATCTTTTAAGTTTTTATTAAAGACATTATTAATTAAGTAATCTAATTTTTTAAATTTTGTAATTGGTTCTACATTATTATAATCTTTTAATACACTATCTAGTAAAATTTTGTCGTGAGGATGTGTCTTTTCAAGAATCAAAGAATCTATCAAATAAAATTCTTTATCTGCAAAATTTTGAGCTGAAATATTAGAAATAGAAATGAATAAAAAGAATATAGTCTGTAATGTTTTCATTTAATTGTTAGGTTTGTTACTAAAAAACTTGCTTAAAAGGAATATAAAGTTTCACTTGTGTAGCTACAAATATATCATTTTCAAATACATCTTCATATTTAAAACCAAACTCGCCTTTATAAGTCTCGCTTAATATTTTAAAACGTTTTTCTATGGCTTTGGTAGAAAAAGATTCGTGTTTTGAGCCTTGCCTTGCTTTTATTTCTTTAGACTTTGCTCTTCCAATACCGTTATCTGTAATGGTACAAATGATTTTATCTTTTTGTTCAAACTCTATTTTTAGGGTTTTTTTCCCAGCTTTGTGCAGCAAACCGTGTACGAGTGCATTTTCTATAAATGGTTGTATTAAAAGTGGTGGAATTTCTATGCCTTCTATATCGTTATCTATTATTTTGTATTCAAAATCTTTTGAGAAACGCAATTTTTCTAAATCAAGATATAATTTCAGTAAATCTATTTCGTCTTCTAGTTCTACTAAATCTGCATCTGAAAAATGTAATGTTTGCCTTACCAGCTTTGCAAATTTTGTCATATAAACATAAGAAGCATCTACATCGCCTTTCATTACCAATGCTTGAATAGAATTGAGCAAATTAAAAATAAAATGCGGATTCATTTGAGATTTCAAAGCTTTTAAGTTGGAAATGGCTAATTCATTTTTTGTAGATTCTTCTAGTTTTAAATAGGCTTCGTCTAGTTTTGCTTTTTGGCTACGAATCAGTTTTAATCTGTTGAAAATAAATGCAATTAGTAAAGAAACAATTCCTGCAAAAACCAAAGCAAACCAACTAATAGTTTTACTTCTTTTTGCTTTTTCATCGGCTAATAAACTTTGAGATTCTGCTAAAATTTTGCCTTGTTTGTATTTATCTGTTTCATATTGCGTTTCTAAATTGGCAATAATATTCAAATTCTCTGATTTTTGAATACTATCCGTAAAATTATGGTATTTGTTGAGTGCTATATTGGCTTTTTTATATTGCTTTGAATTTTGGTAAAAACTACTTTTTGCATACAGATAGTCTTCAATAATTTCCATATCTTGATTACCTTTTACAAGTATTTCTAATTCATCAAAATATAGTTTTGCTTTAGAAATATTATTTTCAATAGAATTAATAATTACTAAATAATTTAAAGAACGAATGATGGCATTTTTGTGTTTAAGTTCTCTGCCAAGTTTTAGCTGTTTTAAAAAATATGTTTTAGATTTCTGATAATCTTTCATTAAGTAGTAAGAAAAGCCCATTTCGTCATAGTTAAGTGTTAAACTTGTTATGCGATTTATTTTTTTATTTATTTCGATAGCTTTTGCAGTAAAAATGATTGCTGAATCATATTTTTGTAATCTATTATAGTAATAGCCTAAACTTGAATAGTTGGCGGCGTTACAATGATTGTAGTAAGATTCATCTAAGGAGTCGCAATAACTTAATGCCAAAAGGGTATATTTTATTGCTTCTTCTTTTTGATTTTGAATTTCGTATAGAGAAGCTATTCCGCCATAACAAGCAACTACAGCAGAATAAAGTTTTGTTTTTTCAGCTATTTTTAATGTTTCAAAATAATAAGCTGTTGCGTTTTTGTAATCACCTTTATTTTGATAAAGGTTAGCAATTTTTGCAGTCATAGACAGTAAAGCAGGAGTATAGCCCAATGCTTTTCCCATTGTTTCTGCTTCTTTTAAAATAATTAATGCAGAATCTACTTTGCCTTTTTCTCTCAGCACAAAGGCATATTCTTTTATGTATTGCATTATGTGTGTTGTGTCTTTAAGGCTACGGGCTAATTTTTCGCCTGAGACAATATATTTTAAATGCTTTTCTTTATCTACACTTCGGTAATAACTGCATAAAGACATTTCGGTCTTCATCTTTATAGTGTCATTACTTGTGGTTTTCAATACTGTTTCTAGAGAGTCTATATTTATTTGTTGAGCTTGAAGGCTCGAAACAAAAGCAAATAGTAGTAAAAAGAGGCATTTCATAAATTATTTGATTATTTTTTAAAAAACTTGTTTAAAAGGAATATAAAGTTTCACTTGTGTAGCTACAAATATATCGTTTTCAAATACATCTTCATATTTAAAACCAAACTCGCCTTTATAGGTTTCGCTCAATATTTTAAAACGTTTTTCTATGGCTTTGGTAGAAAAAGATTTGTGCTGAATATCTTGCCTTGCTTTTATTTCTTTGGCTTTTGTTCGCCCTATTCCATTGTCTGTAATAGTACAAATAATTTTATCTTTTTGTTCAAACTCTATTTTTAAGGTTTTTTTCCCAGCTTTGTGCAGCAAACCGTGTACGAGTGCATTTTCTATAAATGGTTGTATTAAAAGTGGTGGAATTTCTATGCCTTCTATATCGTTATCTATTATTTTGTATTCAAAATCTTTTGAGAAACGCAATTTTTCTAAATCAAGATATAATTTCAGTAAATCTATTTCGTCTTCTAGTTCTACTAAATCTGCATCTGAAAAATGTAATGTTTGCCTTACCAGCTTTGCAAATTTTGTCATATAAACATAAGAAGCATCTACATCGCCTTTCATTACCAATGCTTGTATTGAATTAAGCAAATTGAAAATAAAATGCGGATTCATTTGAGATTTCAAAGCTTTTAAGTTGGAAACGGCCAATTCGTTTTTTGTAGATTCTTCAAGTTTTAGATAGGCTTCGTCTAGTTTTGTTTTTTGAGTACGAATGAGTTTTAATTTATTGAAAATGTAAACAGAAAATAATCCAATGAGTAAAGCAATAATTCCTGCGGCAAACATACCTAGCCTAGTTTTTTGTTTTTGCTGTTCGGCAAGTTCTAGTTTTTGTTGGTTTTTAAGATCGTCTATTTCTTTTTGCTTTTCGTACTCATATTTTAGCCCTACTTTTAGTGCTTCTTTTTTGTTGCGATTGTATTTATATTCATCTTTTGTTTCGTAGTAAAGCTTTAAGGCTGTTATTTCCTTGTTTTTTTGTCCTAAACTGGCGTATATTTCACTTGCCAGTTGTGCAGATTGAATAATTCTATCTATTTCATTTAGTTTTTTAGATATTTTTAAAGAATTTTCAATTTCCTTTTCTGCCTTTTTATTTTTTCCTTTTAAGTGTAAAAACCGAGCAGAAAAATATAATCCTAATGCCTCAAACTCTTTCAAGTTTCGTTTTTTAGATAAACTAATCATTTCATTAATTAGCGTTTCTGACTGGTCAATACTGTCTTTATTAAAATAATAATCAAGCATTATATGATTTGCTCTGTTTATTTGATATGCGTCGTTATTTTTTCCAATGAGTTTTTTTCCTTCTTTGGCGGCTAAATATGCCAATTTTTCTTCTTTTTTATAATTATAAATATCTGCTTTTGTAATATACAATTGCCCTTTTACTGCTGGATCTGCATTTTCAGCTAGTTGATTTATTGCATTATCTAAAGATTTTATTGCCCGTTCTATATCTATATTTTCTTTCTGAATAGAAGCTATGTTTCTCAAAATAGTTCCTATAGACATTGCATCATTTAAGGCTTCTGCTAAAATTAAGGCTTCATTGAAATTTTCTAAAGCCAAAACTATATTTCCTTTGCTTGTATATATTGTTGCTTTGGCATTGTAAAGCTGTGTCACCCAAAAATTTTCATCTATTTCTTTAAACAATTCTAGTGCCTTGGTATAGTTTGCTAAAGCTGAGTCGGTTTTTAAACTTACATCGTAAGTGTAACCAAAAATACCTAAAGCCATTGCTTTGTAGAATTTATACTTTTTAATTTCTCTACTGTTTTTTGTGGTCAACAACCCCTTATTTGCTTTATTGTACAAAAAAAAATTATAAGGCTTCCATACTTTTTCGTCCCAACAGTTTTCTACTATTGCTGTAATAAACGATAAACGACTAGAATCGTATTCTGCTTTATGATATTGCGTTAAAAGGCTATCTAAAATTACTTTTTCTTGCGCAGAAACTTTATTTATTTCTAAAGAATCTATTAAGTAAAAATCTTTATCGCCATAGTTTTGTGCAGAAAGTTGAATTAAAAATAAAAACGAAATTAGGAATAATATAAATTTATATGTGTTCATTTTGTGTTAGTTTAAATGTGTTTTAAGCTTTACTTGTTTTGTGTTTAATCAATGAATAAAAGTGTAATTTTCATTATGCTAAGCCAATGGTAAATTTAATGTTTAAAATATTTATCAAAGACAAAAGCCATAGTGTTTTTTTACTATGGCTTTATACTTATACTAAAAGATGATTATTATAATAATTCTGGTTTTCCTCTAACAGAACTTGCAGAACGTTTTGTTCCTTTTCCGTTAGTTCCACCTTTTACGGCTTTTAAGTGTACAATTTTTTTCTCTTCAAATTTTATACTTATCTTTTTCATGATTTTTATTTTTTAGTTTATTAATAATAGTTTGTTTTTATAAAAGCTCTGGTTTTCCTCTAACAGAACTTGCTGTTCGTTTCGTTCCTTTTCCGTTAGTTCCACCTTTTATGGCTTTTAAGTGTACAATTTTTTTCTCTTCAAATTTTATACTTATCTTTTTCATGATTTTTATTTTATAGTTTGTTAATAATAGTTTGTTTTTATAAAAGTTCTGGTTTTCCACTAGCAGAACTTGCAGAACGTTTTGTTCCTTTTCCGTTAGATCCACCTTTTATGGCTTTAAGGTTTTTAATTTTTTTGCTTTCTAAATTTTTAAATGTCTTTTTCATAATAACTTGTTGTTTTTTTGATTATGATATAAATCTATTTACATTTTAAACGATTAAAAAAAATAGTTCATTAACAGCACTTTTTTTTCATTAACAGCAAAAAAGTAGTTTTTGAAATAAAAAAACACAACTAAATAGATACATGTGTTTTAAAACTAAATAATATTTAAATGTATAGGAAAAGCCTTAAAGCCTTGAGGGAATTGTATAAAACAAACTCAGTAAAATCAATCTTTAGGATACTCAATTCTGATATGATAAATACTCGCAAGCATTTTTTTGAACACATCTTTACATCTTGATATTTCAGCAAAAGTAATATTCACGTTGTCAAATTGACCTCTGTTTTTTTGATAATCTATAATGCTATCTACCAAATTGCTCAAACTTTCGTGTGTAGGATTTTTTAAACTTCTAGATGCCGCTTCTACACTATCTGCCATCATTAAAATAGCGTGTTCTTTTTTAAATGGCGCTGGGCCAGGATAGCAAAACATATCTTCGTCTATAACTTGGTCTGCATTTAGTTTGGCATGCATTCTATAAAAATATTCTACACGAGTGGTTCCGTGATGTGTTTTTATAAACTCTATAATTTGTAGAGGTAAACCATTTTTCTTAGCCAACTTTACACCTTCGGTTACGTGTGCTATAATTATTTTGGCACTTTCTTCATAGCTTAATTTCTCGTGAGGATTTTCTTCTGGAAACTGGTTTTCTATAAAATATATACGATGTTCCATTTTTCCAATGTCGTGATATAAAGCACCAACTTTTACCAATAATGAATTTGCTTTTATTTCAGAAGCCGCCGCCTCAGCCAAATTGGCAACCTGAAGAGAATGCTGAAACGTACCAGGTGCTTCTAAAGACAATCTTTTTAAAAGTGGCTTGTTCAAATCTGTATATTCTACCAAAGATATATCTGAAAGTAAACCAAATATTTTTTCAAAGAAAACAATAAGAGGATATGCTAAAAAAGTTAGAAATACATTTAATGCCAAATATGCTATTATACCATAATTTATAGAGGTAAACGTAGCACCTTCTATTAAAGATATACCAACAAATGAAAGTAAATATGCTACAAAAATAAGTCCAATGGCTTTAAAAAACTGCGACCAATAACGAACATTTTTATTACCATAAATAGCTACAACACCAGCAACCAATTGTATAAACAAAAAGCCAAAAACTTTTGGTACTAATAAGCCTGCCAACAATATAATAGCCAAATGAACATAAAGAGCCGTTTCTCTTTTAAAAAACGCTCGTAGTATTATTGGTACTATAGTTAGCGGTATAATATATATGGCATTTTGACTATAATTTAAAAATATAGCAACAAGAAATAAAGAAATATTTATAAGTAAAAATATAAGCAAAAACTGCCTAAGGCGTTTAAATATATATGTTTGATACAAAAACAAGTAAAAAGTAAGAATAGAAATAATAATAGCAACCAACAAAAAATAACCAATATTCATGGCGTTCATTTGTTTGTTGTTGAGCACCTGTTCAGAATATTTTAATTTGTATGATTCTAGTTTTTGAAACTTAGAAGCATCTACTATTTCGCCTTTACCAATAATTTTTTCGCCTTTTTTTACTAAACCATTAGTTTTAGAAACTTCTTCAAGTTTTTTAGCTAGTAGCTTATTGTTTAGCTCTTTGTCATAAATTATATTTGGCGTAATACTTATCTTTATAATAGATTTTAGAATATTGTTCTTTTCGTCAGATCCAAAATTATTTTCATTGATAAGTTTTTTTACTTCAGCAATACTGTAAAAATTGCTACTAGGTTTTCTTGTGGCAACATTGTTATTTTCTACTACAACTATGTCTTCCATACTTTTTTTATCTATAAGTCCTTTACTATAAATTTTCTGTATGAATTGTTTTCCTTCTTCAAAAATAAATTTCTTTTCTATAAAACTTTCTTCTACAGAATCTAATTGAATAAAACGAGCATCAAAAAGTTTTTGATATTTAGAAAACACCAGAGAGTCGTTGTTTTGAATAATATAGTGTTTTAAATGATTGGTTCGCACTTCATTTTGCCCAGCTAAAAAATCTTCATCTGCTTTTAGAATAGCAAAATCGTAAGGAGAAAATAATTCTTTATATTGCCAAGGTTTTCCTTTTTCAAAATCGAAACTAATAGTGTTTGTTTTTGGAATAAGCCAAAAAATAAACAAGACACTCGCAAACGCCAAACTGAATTGCAAAAATTGTTTGGTTTTATTACCTAAGTCTTTCCAAAAACTACTCATAGTACTGTAAAAATTAAAAATTTCGTGCTAATTTACTTAAATTTGCGCTGCGAAAAGCACAAATGCTTGTGTTTTAGCTTTATTACTAATTTAATTTCAAAAAATAAATAAAATATGAAAGAAGTATATATCGTTTCTGCAGTAAGAACACCTATAGGAAGTTTTATGGGAAGTTTATCAACTGTTTCTGCATCAAAACTAGGAGCAGCAGCTATTAAAGGAGCTTTAGCAAAAGCTGGCTTAGACACTAAGCACGTAGATGAAGTATTTATGGGAAATGTACTTAGTGCAAATGTAGGACAAGCACCAGCTAGGCAAGCTGCTATTTTTGCAGGCATTAGCGATAAAACACCTTGTACTACCGTAAATAAAGTATGTGCTTCTGGTATGAAATCTATTTCTTTGGGCGCACAGTCTATTATAGCTGGCGACAATGAGTGTGTTGTAGTAGGCGGAATGGAAAATATGTCTTTAGTGCCACACTACGTAAATGGAAGAAAAGCCGTAAAACTTGGAGACATTAAAATGGTAGACGGTATGATGAAAGACGGTCTTACAGATGTTTACAACAAAGTGCACATGGGGGTGTGTGCAGAAAAATGTGCAACAGAAAACAATATTACAAGAGAAGATCAAGATGCTTTTGCTATAGAATCTTACAACAGATCTGCTAAGGCTTGGACAGAAGGCAAATTTGCAGAAGAAGTAGTGCCTGTAGAAGTTCCACAAAGAAGAGGCGATGCTATAATAGTAGACCATGACGAAGAATACACAAATGTAAAAATGGAAAAAATTCCAACATTGCGTCCAGTATTTGACAAAGAAGGAACCGTAACAGCAGCAAACGCTTCTACACTAAATGATGGTGCTTCTGCACTTATTTTAATGAGTAAAGAAAAAATGGATGAGCTTGGTTTAAAAGCAATAGCTAAAATAGTAAGCTACGCAGATGCTGCACACGAACCAGAATGGTTTACAACAGCACCTACACCAGCGGTAAACAAGGCCTTGAAAAAAGCAAACTTAACAACAGCAGATATTGATTTTTGGGAACTGAATGAAGCATTTGCAGTTGTTGGAATTGCAAATACTAAAAAACTAGGTTTAGACCCAGCAAAAGTAGATGTTAACGGTGGAGCAGTTTCTTTAGGACATCCACTAGGAAACTCTGGTTCTAGAATTATAGTTACGCTTCTAAACGTTTTAAAGCAAAACGGTGGTAAAAGAGGCGCAGCAGGAATTTGTAATGGTGGCGGAGGTGCTTCTGCTATGGTTGTAGAGTTGGTTTAAAATAAAATTTCAATATAATATTTTTAAAAAGACCAGTTAAATAGCTGGTCTTTTTTTATAGAAGCGTATAGATTTACTTTAAGAATAGGAAACAACAATATAAAAAGGTTAAAGTTAGTTATATTAAATAATGAGAAACACAAATTATTTTTATAAGTAAAATAGTATTTTTACAAAAAATTACTCAATGAAAAACTTACTATTTTTACTTGTTATAGTGTTTTTTGGGTGTCAAAAGTATGAATCTGAAGTGCTTTTAACACAAGAACAGTACGACATATTGAATGAAAAAACTGATGGCGTAGTAGTTTACTTACACAAAAATCAAGTTTATAAAGTTAACGATTTAGGTCAAAATGAATCTGTAATTCCTAATACTCAAGGTGCAAGAACTGATATTTCTTTAAATTTTACTAAAAATAAAATAGCCTATTTCAACCAATATAACGAAATAGTTGTTGTAAATATAGATGGTAGCAATAAAGAAATACTATCACAGTACAATGCTATACATTTTGAGTGGTCTAAAAAAGAAGATGTACTTTTTATTTTAGAAACCAACAAGGATAAGTTAAGTTCTTATGGCACACCAAGCAATTTTACTTCACCAATTTTTGCTGCTAATATTAATGTTTTGAATTTTTGTGTTTCGCCAAATTATTTGGTAGCTTATTCTGCTATTGTATCACATTCGCCGTATTCTGATTTGCTTTATGTTAAAGATGGAGACGACACAAAATACTTAGAGTCTTTTAATTCTGGCCCACCACTTTATAATTCAACGCCAACTAAGTTTAGCACTATTGAATTTACTTCTGATGAAAAACTATATGGAGCCTACATCAAAGATGCTTACTATTTATATTCATTTCAGTTTGACCCTATTTCACAAAACCTAAGCGATAACGATAATAATGAGGGTTTTAATGAACAATGGACTTTTGATGTAAGAGATGATTTAAATGACGTTTTAAAAAATACTTTTCTTTATGATGAAAACATAGGCTCAGAAAGCTTTAATATTTATAGATATAGACAAAATAAAGAAATAAGAAAAATAACTGAATTTGCTAATCTTAACAAGCCAATTATTTTTGATTGGAAAAAGTAAGGCAATTCACCTTTGGCTCGTCTAAAAAATAAACAAAACAAAATGAACAAAATAAAATCTTGGAAAACACTTGATTCAATAAATCAATTGGAAGAAATAAAAGAGACTTCAAATACTAAAACGCAGATACTTTTTAAGCATAGCGTAACTTGTGGCATTTCAGGTCACGCTGAGTTTAAACTAGAATCTGACTGGAATTTTGAAAACGAAAACTTTGATTTTTATTATTTAGATTTGCTCGCAAACAGAGCCGTTTCTAATGAAATAGCAAGTATGTTTCAAGTAACACACCAATCGCCACAAATATTAATTATTAAAAACGGTAAAGCTACAGCACATTTTTCTCATCAAGCTATAAGTGTAGATAGAATAAAACAAGCTTTGTAAGACAGTCTTATTGTTATATTAGTTTTTAAAAGTTATAGTTATATACCTTAGTTTTCCTCTATTTGTTGTTTTATAAAATTGATGAATTAATTTGCCGTTAAATACAATCAAACCCGTTTTTTCTAGGTTTGGCTTTGCTGCTAAGTTGTTATTAACAACTAAATTTATATTTTCTTTGCTTAAAAGCTGTTTTTGAGAACCAGGAAAAAGTTTTAAACCACCAAACTTATCTTCAAAAGGAGATAAGCAAATAATGATATTTATATTGTCTTGTTTTTGTTCGAAAGGCTTCGAAAAAGACTCTAAAGTTTCAACATAAGTCGCCTTTTCAATTTCAAACTTTTTATTCAAACTTTTTACTATTTTGGTAAATAATTCACAAAATATGAGCTCTTCTATTCTTGGATGAATAGACAATAAATTTTCTATTACAATTTGCTTTTCTTGAACTAAGTTATGCTCTTTTTTATGTATTTGAATTAGTGCTTCTAGTTTTCCAATGTTTCGTTTTGGAAAAACTTGATTGTAAATATTATAGCCTTTATATTCATATTTTTTAAACTTGTTTTTAAGATTTTCTTCACTTATTTCCAAGTTATATAAATCTAAAGCACCTTCTATTCTACTTAAAATATTTTTTCTAAGCCTTTCTGGTTGCAGTACTTTAAGACCATCGCCAAAACCAAGCAGTTTTTTTTCTAACTCAAAATTATGTTGTACATGCATAGAAAAAGTATAGCCAAAATGATTTTTTTCTATGGTTTTTTGAGATTTATGCAGCGGTTTGGTTTCTACATAAGGTGCGTGCAAATGGTTTACAAAAAACACAACTTCCTCTACTTTTAAACCCGGACTCACCGAAACACCAATAGCGTTTTCGTAATAAGTTTTGGCGTTAAAATTCTTATTTTCTTTAAATTCAGTAGCAGACATCTTTAAACTAATAATTCTATCTATTGCTAAATTCATTATGGCATCGCCTTTATTTTTTCTTCCTATTAAAAACCAACGATTGTTAAATTCTTTGAGCAAATAAGCGTGAAATATAAAAGAGGCCGCTTTTCTAGCCTTAAAAGATTGGTAAGAAACTTCAATCGCTTTTTTTTGTATAATACTTTGATATAAAAAGTCTAAATGTTGAAGCCCTTTGAGGTTTTCATTTTTTTCAAAATCTATAACAGGTTCTGTATGTGTCTTTTGCGAATAAATTTGATCTTCCAGTTTCTGAACCATTCCGCTCAAATCATCAAAATGAGAAAAACCTTGAAACTGCTTTAAAAAAGCAACAGCTTCGCCTAGTTTATTCAAGTCTTGGTCAGAAAGAGGAATGTTGGTTATAGAATATTCAGCATCTTCATAAGTATAATACTTTCTTTCTAAAACAATAATCGGTGCATTATAACCCAACTTATTACTCCGCATCATTTGAATATCTGCTTGTACAGTTCGTTTACTTACGCCATCAATTCCTTCAAACTCATACAAAGCATCGCTACAAGCATCTATTAAATCTTCAAGCGTCCATTTTCTAAACCTGTTTTGTAGGCAGTTGTCTATGGTTTTGTATCGGATGAGGGCGTTTTTATTTATTGCCATTTTGAAATTTTTCTATAAAAATAACATTTATTTTTTACTACGCAAAAACACTGCGCACCACCAAAACTATATTTGCATTATCAATATGAAAACGTTGATGATAGTTCATTAAAAAATACATCGATAAGATGTCAAGATACGTTTCGAGAGAAACAAAAATGCTCTAAAAAATATAAGGTGTTTCTGTATAGCACCACTTTATTTTCAGAAATTCTGAAAAATATGATGATATTTTTTATTCGGCACACGAATGTGTTGTAGGTTCGATTCCTACCTCTTTTTACGAAGAGTAACTCAATTGGTAGAGTAATTCCCAGACTAGAATCGTCTATAAATGTTCGCTACACTATCACTGTAGAATGCAAAACTCAAAATTTTGCCTTGGAGAAGTTATAGTCGTCTTCTTTAAAAAATCGACTAGCATTGAAGAAACAGTATCTATTTAATTGGTTTTTTTGCTAAAGTTTCGACTTTGCTTTAAAACAATCGGTTTAGTGCCAGAAAATTTATCTGCAAACTTTTAAGTTTTACAATAATTTGGTTTAAAAACAAGTCTTTAAGCTTTTGCTTTTAGGTCTTTTTTGCAAATTGAATTTGAATAAAATAACAAAGCAAGCACATTTATTTTCCGCACTAAAAAGGTAATTGAATGCTACTGTTTCTTTTTAAAAAGATAAACGCGTCATTCCTACGCAGACAGGAATCTCTAATATCGAAGAAGAGATTTCTTTCAACAAAGAATTGACGGAATAATATAAAAATTAAAAAACAAAGAAATTATGAAAAGAATAAATATTAAAGAAGGTTATGTTGGATTAGTTTACAACAAAGGAAACTTCAAGGAGGTTTTAAGCAAAGGAAATTATTGGATAAACCCATTTAACGAAGTGTTTATCTATAACAAAATGAAAGAATTTACTTCAAATACAGATTTAAATATTTTGTTGCAAAATGAAAAGTTAGCTTCTATGCTTGAAATAGTAAAAGTAGCCGATTATGAAATTGTATTAAAATTTAAAGACAAAAATTTTGAGCAAATTTTAACTGCAGGAAAATATGTTTTCTGGAAAAATACTGCGAACTATAGTTTCAAAGCTATAGATTTAAGAAATACAGAAATTACTGAAGATATAGATATTGGTTTTTTGAAAAACGCTGCAATGTATCCTTATGTAATTATGGCAAAAGTAGAAGCCAACGAAAAAGCTTTAATGATGCTTGATGGAAAATTTGATAGAATGTTAAGCGCAGGTACTTATTATTTTTGGAAGAAAGCTAAAGCCATTACTTTGCAAAGGGTAGATATGAGAATTAAATCTTTAGAAATAGCTGGTCAAGAAATTTTGACTAAAGATAAAGCTAATTTAAGATTGACTTTTATGGCGCAGTACAAGGTAATAGATGCCAAAAAAGCCATTATGGAAAACAGCGACTATGAAAAACAATTGTACTCATTGTTGCAATTGGCAATACGTGAATTTGTAGGTACTTTGAGTTTAGACGAATTGTTGGAAAACAAAGAAGCCTTGACAAAATACGTTCAAAACACCGTAAGAGCCAAAGCACAAAAAATGGGTCTTGAATTAATAGATAGCGGTGTGAGAGATATTATATTGCCAGGCGATATGAAAGAAATTATCAATCAAGTATTGATAGCTCAGAAAAAAGCACAAGCCAATATGATAAGCAGACGTGAAGAAACTGCTGCTACAAGAAGTTTGCTAAACACAGCCAAATTAATGGAAGAAAATGCGATGCTTTTCAAATTGAAAGAAATGGAATACATTGAAAAAATTGCTGACAGAATTGGAGAAATTACAGTAAACGGAAGTGGAAATGTAGTAAAACAATTGAATGATATTTTTGCCATAAAAAAGTAATTTTATACTTTCAGAATTTATATTTTAAAGTAAAAAAGCCACAACAAATATTTTGTTGTGGCTTTTGATTTTTTATGAAACTATATATTATTTCGCAACAGAAACAGAACGCATTTCACGTATTACTGTAACTTTTACTTGTCCTGGATAAGTCATTTCTTTTTCTATTTTCTGTGAAATTTCAAAAGATAACTCTCCAGCTCTACTATCAGAAACTTTTTCAGATTCTACAATAACTCTTACTTCTCTACCTGCTTGAATTGCATAAACTTTTTCTACGCCTTCAAATTCAAGGGCTAAGTCTTCTAAGTCTTTAATTCTTTGTAAATAGCTGTCCATTACTTCTCTACGTGCTCCAGGTCTTGCACCAGAAATAGCATCACAGGCTTGTACTATTGGCGAAATAGCATATTTCATTTCTACTTCGTCATGGTGTGCGCCTACAGCATTGCAAACGGCTGCGTGCTCTCCGTACTTTTCACATAGTTTCATTCCCAACAATGCGTGCGACAATTCACTATCTTCCTCAGGAACTTTACCTATATCGTGCAGTAATCCAGCTCTTTTTGCAAGTTTTGGGTTTAGACCCATTTCTGCTGCCATTGTTGCACATAAGTTTGCTGTTTCTCTAGAGTGTTGCAAAAGGTTTTGACCATAAGAAGACCTAAAACGCATTCTTCCTACATATCTTACCAATTCTGGGTGCAAACCAGAAATTCCTAAGTCTATAACTGTTCGTTGACCTATTTCTCTTATGTGCTCGTCTAGTTGTTTGTGTGTTTTCTTTACTATTTCTTCAATTCTTGCTGGGTGAATTCTTCCATCTGCTGTTAAACGCTGTAAAGATAATCTTGTAATTTCTCTTCTAATTGGATCAAAACCAGAAATAATAATTGCTTCTGGAGTGTCATCTACTACAATTTCACAGCCTGTAGCTGCTTCTAGTGCTCTAATATTACGACCTTCTCTACCTATAATTTGACCTTTTTGGTCGTCTGATTCTAAATTAAATACAGAAACAGTGTTTTCTATAGCATGTTCTGCTGCTGTTCTTTGAATGGTTTTAATAACAATTTTCTTTGCCTCTTTACTTGCATTTGCTTTTGCTTCTTCCATTATTAACTTAACGTGTGCCATAGCATCGTTTTTGGCATCGTTTTTAAGTGTTTGTACAAGCTGGTTTTTTGCTTCTTCAGCAGAAAGATTCGAAATTTTTTCGAGTTGTTTTACAAAAGATTCGTGTTGTTTTTCTACTTTTTCTTTCTTGGTGTTTAGTAAATTTAACTGCTCCGTTAAGTTTATTTTCAGTTTGTCTAAGTCTTTACTTTTTCGGGCATTTTCTTCAGCTTTTATGCTTGCTTGTTTTTGCCTGTCTTTCAAGCCATTTTCTTTGTCACGAACTTGGTTTTCTCTTTCTTGGTGCTTTTGTTTGCGTCTTACTTTTTCTTCGTCCCATTCTCCTCTTTTCTTTAAAAAGTATTCTTTTGCTTCAAGGGCTTTAGATTTTTTGAGTGCTTCTGCCTCTGCTTCTGTTTTGTTTAATAGAAGGTCTGCTTCTTTTTTTGCAGCGTCTTCTATTTCTTTAGCTTTGTTTCCAGATAGTATTTTACCTACTACAAAGCCTATTATTAATGCCACAACACCGATGATAACCGGTAATAATTTTTCCATGTTTTTTTGTTTTCTATGTTAAAAAATAGAGTATATTTTATAATCATAAAAAAGTAAGATGGGTTTAAGGTTTTATTTAAATTGCTTTAAAAATTCCTCAAATTTTGATATTTCATCGTGTATGCCGCTGTCGATTATACTTGAATCTTTCTTTTTGTTAATGCTTTCTACAGCATACATTAGTGCGCACATGGCAAGGTAATCTTGCTTGTCTTTTGCACTGTAAGATTGCTGAAAGTCTTTTACCTTTTGGTTTATTTCTTTGGCAGCAATTCTTATATCTTCTTCTTCCGACTGCTTTATCTTTAAAGGATAGGGTCTATCGGCTATAATTAGGTTTATATTTATAGTCTTTTCTTCCTCCATTATTTAATATTAAGCGATGCAATATTTTTATCTAACTCTTTTATATACTCGTTTATAATTTTCTTTAAATCTTCACTTTTTTCATTTACCATTGCTCCAGATCTTAAATTCTTTGCCATTTTTAGCATTTCCAATTTAAAACCTAATTCTTTAATCGTTTTTTCTTTACTTGATAATTGTTTTTTTAAAAATGCTACTTCTTGCACCAAATCATCATTTGCTGAAAGGTTTTCTGCTGGTTCTTTTTCTTCTATTTGCTTTTTAAGAAGTTCATTTTCTTTTACTAATTTATTGTTTACAGGAGATTCTACAATTACTTCTTTGGTAATTACTTTAGGTTCCTGCTCAACAACTTTTTGTTTTTGCTCCATAAGAACTGCAACCTGCTCTCGCAAGGCAGCTATTCTTTTGGCCAAATCGCCATAATCTTCAATATTATCCTCTAATATTTGCATTTAATTCGTTTTGTAAATTACGTACTACTTTTGCAATTATTTTATCAATTTCTTTATCTACTAGTGTTTTTTCTTTATTTAAAAGCTTTAAACTAATAGCGTAAGACTTCTTGTTTTCGCCAATTTTATCCTTATCTCTGTATATATCAAACAGTTCTACAGCGGTTAGGTAATTTTTAGCAGACTTAAAGATAGACTTTTTTATAGAATCAAATTTAATTTCATCATCTAATATTAAAGCTAAATCTCTCTTTACTTCTGGAAACTTTGGTACTGCTTGAAACTTTACTTTGTTTTTTCTATATAATTTTTGAATATAGTTCCAATTTAGCTCGCCATAAAAAACGGCTTGTTTAATGTCTTGTTTTGCTGCTATTGCTTCATTTACTTGACCAATTTTTCCTATATTTTTCCCATTTTTAGTTAGCGATATTCCATATTCAAATGTATTATCTTCTATTTCTTCTAAATCTACATCTTTTATTTTTAGTTTTTCTAAAACAGCTTGTGCTGCATTCAAAACATGATAAAAGTTTGACTTTTCTTGCTTTTGCTTCCAGTTTTGCGTTTTATTTTCTCCAGTTTGGAAAAAAACCAACTTTTCATCTTGACTGTAATCTGTATTATATACATTTCCAAATTCAAAAAGTTTCAAATTTGGCATTTTTCTATTGATATTATGTGCTAAAACTTCCAAACCGTCATATAAAATATTTGCACGCATTATGTCTAGTTCTGCTGTCATGCTGTTTTGCAGGCGAACTAAGTTTTTTTGACTTTCTTCATCATAAAAAACAGATTTTGAAATAGAATTGGTCATTATTTCTGAAAAACCAAAGCCTGTAAGTGCATCTGAAATAGTGTTTTTCAGTAAATCTTTATCTAAACCTTGTTTAAAACTCAAAGTAGAAAAAACAGCTGTTGGCGTTTCTATATTATTAAACCCATAAATACGCATTACTTCTTCTACTACATCTATTTCGCGCTGAACATCTGCTCTGTATTGGGGAACTTCTAGGTTCAAAACATCGCCTTCTTCTTTTACAATTTCTATTTCTAAATCTTGTAGAATTTGTTTTACGGTTTCTTTTGCTAAGTCTTTTCCTGTAATAGTATTCAATCTAGAATATCTAAAACGCACTTTAAAAGGTTCAATTTTGTTTGGATAAACATCTTGAATATCAGAAATGATTTCTCCATTTGCTAGTTCACAAATTAAACTTGCGGCTCTTTTCAGAGCTTCTATAGTAATATTTGGATCTGCACCTTTTTCGTATCTACTAGCTGCGTCTGTTTTTAATTTGTGACGTGTAGAAGTTTTTCTTACAGAAGCACTATCAAAATATGCCGATTCTAAGAAAATGGTTTTAGTACTTTCTTTTACTCCAGATTTAATTCCACCAAAAACACCTGCTATACACATGCTTTCTTTGGTGTTTTTTATCATCAAATCTTCATTGCTTAATTCTATTTCTTTTTCGTCAAGGCAAGTAAATGCTTCTTTTTCATTAGCAGTTGTTACAATTACTTTATTTCCAGTAATTTCATCTGCATCAAAAGCGTGTAAAGGCTGTCCGTATTCTTTCAATACAAAATTGGTAATGTCTACAATGTTGTTTACTGGTTTTAAACCTACTGCCTTCAATCTGTTTTGAAGCCACATTGGCGAATCTTTTACTTCAACATTGTCTATTAAAACACTAGAATACCTTGGGCAAAGGGTTTCATTTTTTATTTCTACTTCTATTTTTTTATCACTAGCTTTTTTTGCTGGCAATTCAAATTTTGGAAAACTGTAGGTTGTTTTTTCTTCATCAAAAACATTTAGTGCAGCAGCAATATCTCTTGCTACACCAATATGCGACATGGCATCAGATCTGTTTGGTGTTAAACCTATTTCAAAAATGACGTCTTGCTCTACTTCAAAAATATCTTTGGCTAAAGTTCCAGTAGGCGTATTTTCTGGTAAAACCATTATGCCATCATGGTCTGTTCCTAAGCTCAACTCTACTTCAGAACACAACATTCCGTGAGAATCTTCGCCTCTTAGTTTCGATTTTTTTATCGTAAAAGAACCTTTATCGTCATAAAGCGTAGTGCCAATTGTAGCAACGATAACTTTTTGTCCTGCAGCTACATTTGGTGCGCCACATACTATAGATAAATCTTCTCCTTCTCCAATATTTACTTTTGTAACCGCTAGTTTGTCAGCGTTTGGGTGTTTTTCTTTAGATTTTACTTCTCCTACTACAAAACCTTCTAAACCACCTTTTATAGATTCAAATTTTTCAACTTTCTCTACTTCCAAACCAGTGTTTGTAAGAATATCTGCCACTTCTTGAGGGCTTTTATCTAAGTTTATGTAGGCTTTTAGCCAGTTGTAAGAAATTTTCATATTGTTTGTTTTTGGTCAAAAAAGACCTTAACCACACTTATTTAGTATAGAAATACAAATATACAAGCAATAAAAATGCTATAAAAGTGAAAGAATAAAAATTAAATACATTTAGTATAAAAAAGTGTACACTAGCTTTAAAAGCTAGGCTTTATTGTGAAAGTTCTAAAGAAACCTAACACATAAATTTAGTATAACAGAGTAAAATTAATTTATTCTTCAATGAAAATCAGTCTTTTACAATTCTATATGCGTAGAATTAATGATTTTTTGGTCTGAAGATCTAGTAAAAGCTACTAACTCCATGTTTTCCATTTTCCATTCTACAGCAGGGTCAAAATCTTCATCGTCTAAATCTATTTCAAATTCTTTTATTATAACAGTATTTGCTTCTATGCTAGCTGTTAAAGTTTCTCCATAAATAGAACCAATAAAACTTCTCAATACATGCTCGTGCTTATAGTCTTTTATTTTTGTAGAACCGTCTAGTTGTTCTGCTTTTATATTGCTTTCAGTTAGTGCAAAGCCTAAATTTACACCTGTAGCTTGTTGTGCAAAATTTAATGTAATTCTGTACCTTACTGTTCGTTCATTAATGTCTTGAAATATGCTTTCCAGTTTCATATCTATAGGAGTAGTTGTTGCCAATTCTTGGTTTACAAAGCTTTCCCAAGTATTTGGGTCTGGAACTACAATATTTACAGCACTTCCAAAAATAGTTCTGTTTATATATGTAGATGGTTTGCCGCCAATGGGGCCAAGCGGCGCCAAAGCCATTTCTTGTGCATCATCGTTTCTTAAATCTGGGCTATCATCATAAGGTGCAGCTAAAAAATTAGAGTGAATAGCCATTACTGTTACTCTTCCTGGGTTGTTGCTTGAAATTTCTTTTGTTTTTAATGTTCCTGCAGGGCAGTTTGCACACCTTACACCAGAAAATTCTTCCATTAATACATTTTTTGGAACTTCTGCTATATTGGAAGAAGAAACATAAGTAGAATCAAATAATGGTAATTGAGAAGGATCTGTAATAACAGCCGTTTCTACTTCTTTACATTGTGCCGACAATAAAATAATTGTAGCTATTAATATGATATTGAAAAACTTTGACATGATATTTTATTTTTTAAACGATAAAAATTAGAAACTAGTGTTTATTCCTGCTTTTACTCCATTAAATGAAGGCTCTAGTCTACAAACACCACCAGTACACACTATACCTTCTACTTGCCTTACATACGAAGCAAAGAAACGAGTAGTTTTATGTGTATATGAAGTAAATATTGAATAATAATGTTCATTGTCTTTACTAGATTTATTTTTTCCTTTTACTACATTCCATTGGTCAGAAATCGAAATTGTAAAACTTGGTGCTATGCTAAACTCTGCCAGTAAAAACATCCATTGACCAAAGTCTGCTGGTACATATTGGTATTGAATTTCTGTTCTCAATGCTTTTTTTCTATCAAATTTATATGTCAACTCAAAGAAAGGCGTAAAAGCCATTACGTTTGTAGATAAGCCTGCTGGACCTTCATAAAAATCTTGGTTATATTGTATAAACTGAAAACCAGCTTCTCCTTTAACTTTTTTACTTGCTTTCCAATCTACATCGGCATTTAGTTCTCTAAAAAGTTTTGTTTTGTCCCAGTATTTAAAGCTTACATCTAAATCATGAATTTCTGACCAAGTAAAGTGAAATGCCAATTTTTTACTTATTTTTTTTGTAATATCTACAGAAATAGCAACTTCACCTATTTCTTGAGATGCAGGAGCATAACGAGCAGGCAAACGCACCGAGTTTTGTTTGTTTGTAGGTGGAATAAAGTTTAATGCACCATTTAATATAGAACCATTAGATTCTGGTGAGTCTCTAAACTGAAAATTTTCTGTTCTTTTAAATTGTCCTGTAATTCCAAAGCCTTTGGTAGAATATGTTAAGCTTGTGTAAACTATATTTCCTGCTTTGTTTTGGTAAGGAAGTCCTTGCGCTATTTTAATAGCTTCTTTTGTTTTATAAGCACCTTCTATATACCAACTAAATTTTTTAAAATTCAGCGTATTGTAAGCAGAAAAAATATAGGTATTAAAAACAGGCTTAAACCTATCGTCAAAATTTGGGTATGCATTTATATTGTTTACCAAACCAGTCATAGTTTCTTTACTAAGTGTTCTGTTTACTACAGAAACTCCTGGGTTTAAAGTAACATTGTCTCCTATAGCAAACGTAGCTTCTCCATTTACGCCTTTTACAAAAGCTTCACTTGTAGGAATTACTTTTTCTGAAAGTCTATTGTTTCTTAAACCTCCAAAAGCTTTTAAAGTTACATTTTTAGTTAAATCATATTTGGCGTGTAAACCAAAAATAGAATTGTCTATTCCTAAAAATCTATCTTCATAGGCTCTAAAAGCAATTCCACTTCCAAACTGATCGTAAAAGTGACCTCCAGTAATGCTAAGTTTTCCAATATCTTTTTTTACAAAAAAGTTTCCAAGTTTAACTCTTGTAAAAGAATTTCCTGGTGCGTGTAAATTTGAATTTACGTGAAAATCCATTCTTAAACCAACTTGAAGTCCCCATTTTTCGTTTCTATAATTAGAACTTAACCAAGCATCCATAGACGATTTTTCACTGTCGTATTGTGGTGTATTTGCCGCTCCAATAGTTGTGTCTCTTACATAATAATCGTTTCTCAATTCTAAATCTCCAGAAAAATATCCCTGAGAAAATAAATTGCTGTTACAGAGAAAAATAACACCTACTAGGATTAATTTTTTAAACATAAGCCTTTTTTAAATTAATTGATTTCAAATTATTTCGTAAATTTAATAAACTTAGCCATATATTTGAATTCGAGATGCATAAATTTGCTTTTGGCACAATGATTGCCTTTACATTATTAAAAATAAAAGAACATGAAAAAGATATTATTAAGTTTAGCTGTATTTACATTAGTTTTTACAATGAGTCTTTCGGCACAAACAAAAGGACAAAAATTGCCTGGAATTAAAATTAAAGACTTGTCTGGAAAGTCTGTAGACATTTCTAAATATAGCGAGAATGGCAAAATGACAGTAATCAGTTTTTGGGCTACTTGGTGTTTACCTTGTAAAAAAGAGTTAAACAATATTTCAGAACTTTATGAAGAGTGGGTAGAAGATTACAATGTTGAAGTTGTGGCTATTTCTATAGACGATTCTAGAAATGCCTCTAAAGTTACTTCTTATATAAATGGACAAGGTTGGGAGTTTGATGTATTGCTTGATGCAAACTCTGATTTAAAAAGAGCTTTAAATTTTCAAACAGTACCTTATACTTTATTGGTAGATGCCAAAGGGGAAATAGTTTATAGGCATACTGGTTATGTAGAAGGCGATGAATATATACTTGAAGACGAAATAATAAAATTTGGTAAGTAGTACTTATTTTACAAAAAAGATATTAAATCCTGATGTGAGTGAAAGCTTCATCAGGATTTTTTTATGTACTTTTGTAATATGAAAAAAGTAACAATAATATTTACAACGCTTTTGTTTGTTTTGCTTATATCTAGTTGTGACGACAGTAGAATTTTTGAAGAAAATAAAGATTTTGAAAGTTATGCTTGGTCTTATGAAAATATTGTAAAATTTGAAACTGAACTTACAGATTCTTTAGCAAACAATGTTATTGTAAACTTTAGACACACACATTTTTTTGGATCTAGAAATTTACTTTTGATGCTTCACATTACAACACCTTCTGGTAAAAAAACAACTACAAAAATTAATATTCCACTTTCAGAGCCCAATGGAATGTGGTATGCAGACTGTACTGGAGATATTTGCGATATACAATATAATGTTCCTGAATTTAAAAACTATACTTTTTCCGAAACAGGAAAATACACTTTTGAATTAGAACAAGAAATGAGAGAAAGCCCTTTGAAGAATGTAATGGCTGTTGGTTTAAGAATTGAAAAAGCAAGCAAATAATGAAAAAGGTATTTTATATATTTATAATGATTTTGTTTTTTTCTGCTTGTAAAAATTTTACTGGCGAAGTAAGAACCATAGAAAAAGATAGTTTTGAAATAGAACTGCCAGATTGGTTAGAGGAAACCAATGACTTAGCACCACACGCGCATTATCAGTTTAAAAGTAGGTATAGAAATACTTATGGAATAATAGTAAAAACACCTAAAGAAAATAAATCTTTTGTAGATTATCAAAAAGAAGGTGTTGGAGTAATTAGAAACTTTAATGAAATTACAAATTTGTTTGTAACAGATTCTGTTTATGAAAACAATGTTTATGCACTTCAACTTATGGGAGACATTGATTCTGAAAAAGTTTTTTACTGGCACAATACTTATGAAAGTTCAAACAATTATTATCAACTAGTACTTTGGACAAGAAGCTACGATAGAAAACAAAAATATACGCCAGTAATTGAAAAGGTAATCAATTCTTTTAAGATAAAAGAATAGGTTTTTTTTGCTTAAACTAAGCCGCTTACAACTATTAAATTGTTTTTTTTTAGCAGTTGAAGTATGTATTTTATCAACGAAAAAGTAATAACAGACTTGGTGACTTTTGAATAAATAACAAAACTTAAACCTAATGAAGGCGCATCAAATTGGTGTGCCTTTTTTTATGCACTCAATTTTTATTGGTTTATAAGAGAAAGTGTCGTTTCTCATTTCTTTATTACTTTAAACTTACTTTGGCTTTTCAAAGAACAAAAACAAGATGACTCCACAAATTATACTAGCAACTTTAATTGGCTATTTTGTATTTTTAATAGTAATAGCGCAACTCACAAAAGGAAAAGCAGATAATAAAACTTTTTTTACTGGAAACAAGAGTTCACATTGGTTTTTAGTAGCTTTTGGAATGATTGGTGCATCACTTTCTGGTGTTACATTTATTTCTATTCCGGGTGCTGTGGCTGCAAAATCATTTTCTTACATGCAAATGGTTCTAGGTTATTTAGTTGGTTATTACATAATTGCTACAGTTCTTATTCCGCTTTATTACAAACTCAATTTAATTACTATTTATACCTATCTGGGAAAACGATTTGGTGTAAAATCGCACAAAACAGGCTCTGCATTTTTCTTAATTTCAAGAATTATTGGTGCGTCATTAAGATTGTATTTGGTAGCAAGTGTTTTGCAGCTTTTTGTATTTGATTATTACGATATTCCATTTTTGCTTACAGTATTTATTACCATTGTGCTTATTTGGATTTACACTTTTCAGGGTGGAATAAAAACTATTGTAGTTACCGATACGCTACAGACTTTTTTTATGTTGCTTTCACTTGGTTTAAGTATTTATTTTATTTCAAAAGCCTTAAATACAGATTTTGGTGGTTTGGTAGAATTGGTAAAAGAAAGTGAATATTCAAAAACTTTTTTCTTCGATGATTTTTTTGGAAACAAACTTCATTTTGCTAAACAGTTTTTGAGTGGAGCATTAATAGCATTAACTATGACAGGTCTGGACCAAGATATGATGCAAAAAAACTTAACCTGCAGAACAAGAAAAGAATCGAGTAAAAATGTAATTACAATGAGTTTAATTTTAGTGCCAGTAAACTTGATGTTTTTGTTTTTAGGTGCTTTACTTTTTATTTATGGCGCAAAAATGGGAATCACTTTTCCTGTAAATGCAGATGGAAAGTTAATTGCAGACCAAGTATTTGCAACAGTTGCTTTTAATCATTTACCTATTTATGCAGGTGTTATATTTTTACTGGGCTTAATAGCTGCAGCATATTCAAGTGCAGATTCTGCTTTGACCTCTTTAACCACAACTTTTTCGGTAGATTTTTTAAAACTAGACAAAACCAAAGACACTAAAAAAAGGCTTTTTGTACATGTTGCTTTTTCATTGATATTAATGCTGGTAATTTTTGGTTTCAAACAGTTGAATAATGACAGTATTGTCTGGGAAATTTTTAAACTAGCTGGCTACACTTATGGCCCTTTACTTGGCTTGTTTGCTTTCGGTTTACTTACAAAAATTAAAATAAAAGATAATCTTGTCCCTTTAATAGCAATAATTTCTCCTGTATTAACGTATATTATTCAATACATATCACCAGATCTTATTGGTTATACATTTGGTTTTGAATTGCTATTGCTAAATGCTTGTATTACCTTTATTGGCTTGTTTCTTGTAAGAAAATAGTTTAAATAAACCCGTTAGACATCAAACACCGTGCAACTAACACCAAAAAATAAAAAAAAATGACACAAAAACCAATGCGAACTTGGGCAGAAGCTCAAGCAAAATCTAGCTGGACAATGTTTAGAATAATGTCTGAATTTGTAGAAGGCTTTGACACTTTAGAAAACATAGGCCCTTGTATTTCTATTTATGGCTCGGCAAGACTACACGAAGGCAATGAACACTACCAAAAAGCAGTAGAAATTGCAGAAGCTTTTGTTGACGAAGGTTATGGTATAATAACTGGTGGCGGGCCAGGAATTATGGAAGCTGGAAACAGAGGCGCAAGAAATAAACAAGGAAAATCTGTAGGTTTAAACATAGACTTACCTTTTGAACAATATTCAAATCCATATATAGATCACGACAAGGAAATTAATTTCAACTACTTTTTTGCACGTAAAGTTATGTTTGTAAAGTTTGCACAGGCTTTTGTTTTAATGCCTGGTGGTTTTGGTACGCTAGATGAACTTTTTGAAAGCATAACCCTTATTCAAACACAAAAAATAGAGCAAGTACCTGTAATTCTTGTAGGAACAAAATTTTGGGGCGGTTTATTAGATTGGATAAAAACTACTTTGCTGGAAGACAATAAAACCATTTCACCAAAAGATTTAGACCTAATACATGTAACAGACAGCGTAGAAGAAGTAGTAAAAATAGTAAGCGACCACTATGATAATAAAGGACTTAAACCAAATTTTTAATTAGAATGCATAAGTTTTTTCAAATAATTAATCGTTTTTTAAACAGTTTTAAAGATTCAAATGTTTTTTTTAGCTTCAATTATTTCTTTGAGGCCAAAGTCATTGAATTAGTAGAAAACTTCAACAGTAAAGTGAAAAAACACAGCCCTAAGTCCTCTCAAGAGGAGAATATACTCGACTCATTGCTTACGCACAATTATTTTCGCCTATTGAATCCTTTATTAATTTTACAATTTTTAATACTATTTTTTGGCTTGCATTCAAGTGTTTCAGCTCAAGAAAACTATCCTCAAAACGATTTTAGATCGCCTTTGGATATTCCTTTGTATTTATCTGGAACCTTTGGTGAGCCAAGAAATACGCACTTTCACGCAGGTTTAGATATAAAAACTGGCGGCGTAGAAGGCAAAAACATTTATGCTATTGCAGACGGATATATTTCTAGAATAAAAGCCAGCGCTTGGGGTTATGGAAACACACTTTACGTCACACACACAAACGGCTACACATCTGTATATGCGCACTTGAGTAAATTTGACGATAAAATAGCCAAATGGTTAAAACAACAACAAGAAGCAAATACCATTTTTGAAATAAATTTAGACTCGCTAGATGCTTCACTTTTTCCTGTAAAACAAGGAGAAATTATAGCAAAATCTGGAAACACAGGTGGTTCTCACGGGCCACATTTACACTTTGAAATACGTGACAGTTTAGAACGACCTATCAATCCTTTTTTGTTTGGTTTTGATATACGAGTAAAAGACAATGTAAAACCTGGTTTGTACAATTTAGTGCTTTATAATTTAAGTTCCGACAGGCATTTTTCTAATTCAAAAAACATAAAACTAAGCGGCAGCGCAGGAAAGTATTTGCTTTCAGAAACCATAAAAGTAAACAAAGACGAAGTAGGTTTTGGTATAAATACTACTGATAAATTTACCGATGTACATAACCACAATGGTGTGTATGATATTAAAATGTACTTTGATGGCGAACTGCTATATCATTATCAAATGAATAGATTTCGCTTCGATGAAGGAAAATATGTGCTGAGCCATTGCGATTATTGGCTTAAAAGAAACAATAAACAAACGGTTCATAAATGTTTTGTAGAACAAGGAAATCAACTAGAAGCCTATAATTATTTAAACAACGAAGGCAAAGTGTTTTTGTATGACTATGCACTGCATAATGTAAAAATAGAAGTAACAGATTTTCATAAAAATAAATCTACATTAGACTTTAAAGTACAGCGAGACGACAATGCAACAACTTTTAAAGACAGCGAGCCAAAGTTTGATGATATACTTGTACAAGGACAAGCAAACCTTTACAAAAATGAAGATATTTCGCTAGATATGGAAGAGGACGTTCTTTTTGACCACCTATATTTAAACGTAAAAAAAGTAGCCAGAAGTAGTATTTCAGATGGTTTTCATATAGGCGATGTAACCAAACCAGCTTTTACTTGGTTCAATATTACTTTAAAAACAAAACAACTTCAAGAAGATTTAAAAGACAAATATGTTGTAGCTTTTAAAAATTATAAAAACCGTGTAAAATCACTAGGAGGAACTTTTTGTGACGAAACACAAACCATCTGCGCCACCACAAGAGATTTTGGATATTATTATGTAACTTTAGATACTATTCCGCCAGTAATAACTTCGCTGAGCGTGTCTGAAGGCAAAGATATGAGCAAATACAAAGCCATACAATTCAAAATGAGCGACAACCTTTCTGGAATTGACGAATTTGATTTGTTTATAAACGGTACTTGGGCAGTTTTAGAACTTGACGGCAAAAAATCACTTTATACTTACAAAATAGACAACAAAGTTGTAAAAGGCAAAAATCACCTACTCTTAGTTGTAAAAGATGAACGGAATAATGCCAGTACTTTTAGTGCTGAGTTTGATTATTGATGCGAAACGCTGAGTGATCGAAATTACAGACATTATGTAAACAAAATGCTAGCTTTGTATCAAAATATAAAAAAATAAAATATGCCAACAGTAAATTTAACAGCGCAAAAATTCAAAGACGAAGTTTTTGATTATACACAAGAAAATAAAGATTGGAAATACAAAGGCTCTAAACCTGCTATTATAGATTTTTATGCAGACTGGTGTGGACCATGTAAAGCCATAGCTCCAGTTTTAGAAGAATTAAGCGCAGAATATGCAGAAGATATAACTATCTATAAAATAGATACGGAAGCAGAGCAAGAACTTTCTGCAATGTTTGGAATAAGAAGTATTCCTTCTATTCTATTTATTCCTATGAATAAACAACCTATGATGCAAGCAGGAGCAATGCCAAAAAATGCTTTAAAAGAAGTCATTGAAAAAGAATTATTGGGAAATACAAAAGCTTAAGCCTACAGATAAACCTACTAGGTCTGCATTACAAGTTAAACAGACCTAGTAGGTTTGTATTGACACAAAAAAGAGGAATTTCTAATGAAATTCCTCTTTTTATTTATGAAATAAAGTCTTAAACCAACTCTAACAATCCAGCTCTTTTTAGAAGTGCTTTGTTGTCTGGTTCTGTTCCTCTAAAGTCTTTGTACAATTCCATCGGATGTCTTGTTCCTCCTTTAGATAGTATACATTCCTTGAATTTTTCTCCTATTTCTCTATTGAAGATTCCATTTTCTTTAAAATATTCAAATGCGTCTGCATCTAAGACTTCTGCCCATTTATATGAGTAATAACCTGCAGAATATCCACCAGCAAAAATATGTGAAAAGCTTGTACTAAGGCAAGTATAATCATTTATAGGGAAGAATGATGTTTTTGCAGATACGGCATCTTCAAAAGTCTTAATGTCTGTAATGTCTTCTGGGTTGGTAGTATGATAAAGCATATCTAAGATTCCAAAATTTAATTGACGTAGAATAGCTGATGCTTTTCTAAATGTTGAAGATTCTTTTATTTTTTGCACTAGTTCATTTGGAATAACTTCTCCAGTTTCGTAATGAAAAGCAAATAGATCTAAGCATTCTTTTTCAAAACACCAGTTTTCTAATACTTGAGATGGTAATTCTACAAAATCTCTATATACATTAGTACCAGAATGGCTTTTATACTGAGTATTTGAAAGCATTCCGTGTAGTCCGTGACCAAACTCATGAAACAAAGTCAATACTTCGTTAAATGTCAATAATGAAGGTTTTGTTTCTGTAGGTTTAGTAAAGTTACATACGTTTATAATATGCGGTCTATTGTTTTTTCCGTCTTTTATAAATTGACTTTTCAAACTGCTCATCCAAGCACCGTTTCGTTTACTTGCTCTAGGAAAAAAATCTGCATAAAACAAAGCTACAAATTCATTTTTTTCATCTGTAACTTTAAAAGTCATTACATCTGGGTGGTATTTGTCTACATCTTCTATACTTTCAAAAGAAAGTCCATATAATTTTTTCGCCACTATAAAAGCACCATTCAAAACATTTTCTAATTTGAAATATGGTTTAAGTGCTTCATCATTTACTTCAAAAAGTTTCTTTTTCAATTTTTCTGCATAATAAGCAGAATCATAATA
>CAKZQD010000019.1 GCA_937139485.1 uncultured Bacteroidota bacterium
AAGTGTTTAAATAAAAAATCAAATGCTATTCAATATTACATCACTAAATAATTTATTTTTATAAATAAAAAAAATATGATTACCTTTGTTAAAATCTCATAAAAATCAAGCATCACAATATAAATAACTATGAAAAAAATCATTAGCCTACTTTGCTTTATTGCTACTCTCCAAGTTTCTTTAGCTCAGCTTCATATGGGACTACATTCAGACAATTACGCAGGTATTTACAATATCAATTTTCAACCAGCAGATATTGTTGACAGTAGATACAGATTTGACATGAATATTTTTCAAACAGAATTTACTTTTGTAAATAATTACATAGGCTTAAAAAAAGAAGCCTTATTAAATTCTAAAATTGCTTTTAGTGATCCAGATTTTGGTGAAAACTATCTTTCAGAAAGACTTAATGGACGTGTAAAAAAAGCATATATGGAATTTAATACCCAAATGCCATTGTCTTTTTATTTTCAATTTGGAAAAAAAATGAAAAACGCACTTGGGTTTAGCTCTAGGCTTAGATACAATATGAATGTAGGCGGAGTTCAAGAAGATTTTGCTCATCAAATTTATAATAGCTTAGATATAGTACAACTACAAAATGTTGCCATATTAAATAAAGACTTATCAATACAAACTGCTGCTTGGGCAGAAATAGGTCTTACTTATGGAAGAGAAATAATAGACTTAGGAGACCATTATGTAAAAGGTGCCTTTACAGGTAAATTAAATCAAGGCTTTGCTTCATTATATACTTATTCTGATAATTTAAATATTACTTTCCCAACAGACTCAACAGTTTCAATTAATAACTCAGATATAACCTATGATATTTCAACAAATTTTTTAGATTTTTCAAACTCTGCTATAAATCCCGAAACAAGTTTTAAACTAAGACCATCATTTAGTGCAGATTTTGGCTTTGTATATGAATGGAGACCAAATGTAGATGAATACAAATATGAACTTGATGGCAATCCTAATGTTTTAAACCCTAAGAAAAACAAATACAAACTTAAAGCAAGTTTATCGTTTACAGATATAGGTTTTTTAAGGTTTTTAAGAAGCCCGCACAGTAAAAAAATAACTGCTAATTTTAATAACATAACTACAAATGAATTAGGAAGACTAGTAGAAGATTTTGGTGCAAATGGCTTAGCTTCTATTGATTCTGCTTACAGAAATGCACCTACATACTTAGGAACAACTGCAGACAATGAAGGTAAAATTTACCAAATGCGTCTTCCTTTTAAAATGAATATTATGTTAGATTATCATATTTGGAAAGGATTTTATGTAAACGCTACAGCATCTATTGCTCCTAGTTTTAAAAATGATGAAAATAAAACTATTGGACTTTCACATTATAGCATAACACCTAGATATGAGCATAGATGGGTTGGCGTTCAGCTTCCATTATCTTTAGACGGTGTAGGAAGAGGACATGTTGGATTAGGTTTACGAGCCGGACCAATTGTTTTTGGAACAAATGATTTAATACCTTTAATGGCAGGAAAAAATTATAAGATTCAAGCAGCAAATTTTTATGTTGGTGCTAAAATTCCAATTTTTGCTAGGATTAAAGATAAGGACAAAGACCATGTTTCTAATAAATTTGATGAATGCAGAAAAGAAAAAGGCACATGGGCAAATAAAGGCTGTCCAAATAAAGATAAAGACAATGATGGTATTTTAGATTCTGAAGATAAATGCCCAGATGTACCGGGAATTGAAGCACTAGAAGGTTGCCCAGACAAAGATAAAGACGGCATAACAGATGCAAATGATGAATGCCCAGAAATTGCAGGAATTGAAGAATTTAAAGGCTGCCCAGATACAGATAAAGATGGTATTAAAGATAGCGAAGATGAATGCCCAGAAGTTGCTGGAATTTTAGCATTTAAAGGTTGTCCTGACACCGATGGCGATGGCATTACAGACGCAGAAGATAATTGTCCAGAAGTTGTTGGAACAATAGAAAACAAAGGTTGCCCTTTTAAAGATACTGATGGTGACGGCATAAAAGATGTAGATGATAAATGCCCAGAATTAAAAGGCCCTGCAGCTAATGATGGTTGTCCTTATGCAGATACAGATGGAGATGGAGTAATAGATATTGAAGATAATTGCATAAAAACACCAGGACCTAAAGAAAACAAAGGCTGCCCTGTTATAGAAGAAGAAGTTAGCGAAGCACTAAAAGTTGCGTTCGACAATTTACAATTTGTTTCTGGAAAATCAATAATTAAAGCGAGTTCATATAGCTCATTACAAAATTTAGCTACTATTTTAAAAGAGAATCCAAGTTTTAAGTTAAGAATAAAAGGACATACCGATAGTGTAGGTTCAGAAAGTTCAAATTTAAATTTATCAAGAAGTAGAGCAAATGCTGTTAAGATTTATTTAAACCAGTACGGAATTTCTGCCAGCAGATTTATTATTGAAGCTTACGGAGAATCTATGCCAACAGCCACTAACGACACAGCAGAAGGAAGAGAAAAAAATAGAAGAGTTGAGATGGAAATTGTAATGGACTAATTTTAAATAAAATAAAACACATAGCTGAACTAATAATATATGGCTATAATTACTAAATTTTGTACTTAAATAGAAATTTGATAATGATAGTAAAAATTCTATTTTTGCATAAACAACTCTAAAACAAATAATAAGCTTATGTTAAAAATTGATATGCACAGCCATATTTTACCGAAAAAAATTCCAAAATTTGCTGAAAAATTTGGATACGGTGATTTCATCTACTTAGATTTCCATAGAGAAAACTACGCTAGAATGATGAAGGGTAATCAGTTTTTTAGAGAAATATATATAAATTGTTGGGATGCCGAATATAGAATAAAAGAGTATGAAAAATTTAACACTCAAGTTCAAGTAGTTTGTACTGTTCCAGTTATGTTTTCTTACTGGGCAAAACCCGAAGATGGATTGGCAGTAGCACAATTTTTAAATGACGATATTGCAGATTTACAAGTAAAATACCCCAAAAACTATATTTCGCTAGGAACACTTCCTATGCAAGATACAGAACTAGCAATTCAAGAATTAGAAAGATGTAAAAATGAATTAAATCTTCCTGGAATTCAAATAGGTTCAAATATTAACGACATGAATCTAAGCGAAGAACGTTTCTTCCCTATTTTTGAAGCTGCAGAAAGGCTTGGAATGGCAATAATGATTCACCCTTGGAATATGATGGGTTTTAATAGTATGGAAAAATATTGGCTACCTTGGTTGGTTGGTATGCCTGCTGAAACTACAAGAGCTGCTACATCGCTTATTTTTTCTGGAGTAATGGAAAAATTGCCAAACTTGAGGTTTTTATTTTCTCACGCTGGAGGAAATTTAATACCAACTATGGGAAGAATAGAACACGGTTTTAACTGCCGACCAGATTTAGTAGCTATTGATAATCAAATAAACCCAAGAGAATATATCGGAAAATTTTGGGTAGATAGTATTACACACGATTCTAATTTGTTTGAATACATTTTAAAACATCAAGGATCAAAGAAAATTTGTTTGGGAACAGATTATCCTTTTCCGCTTGGCGATTTAGAAATAGGAAAATACCTTGAAGATATGAATTTAGAACCAGGTGTTTTAGATGATGTTTTTTGTAATTCTACTTTGGAATGGTTAGATTTGGATAAGGCTAAGTTTATGTAAATGAAAATTTAATTTTATAAACACAACTTACATTTACGATAAAAAAATAAAATCTTAAATTTGGAAAAAGCCTTTGGAAAAAAAATTCTAAAGGCTTTTTTATGTGAACTAAAAAAAACAGAAACAAAAAAAGCTAAAACCCATAGGATTTTAGCTTTAAAATATTTTGTAAAGAAAAATAAATTATATTTTACCTTCTCTTCTTAATTTGTCTGTATATGCAGCTTTTTTTCTTCTTTCTCTATTTACTACAGAAGGTTTATCAAATTGCTTACGTTTTCTTAATTCTTTAAGAACACCAGATTTTTCAAATTTTTTCTTGTACTTTCTAAGCGCTTTATCAATTGAATCGCTATCTCTTGTATCTATTATTAACATATTTTCTTTTTTCCTTTTTTTATTAAGAGGGCGTAAAAGTAAAATTTATTTTTTGTATAAAAAAACTTATTTCAACTTTTTAAACAACTTTTTTTAATTGTATAATTTTCTAGTCTTTTAAAAGCTCTCTTGAAATAACAATTTTTTGAATCTCAGAAGTTCCTTCTCCAATTGTACAAAGTTTAGAATCTCTATAGAATTTTTCTACTGGAAAATCTTTTGTATAGCCATAACCACCAAATACTTGAACTGCGTCTGTAGATACTTCTACTGCTACTTCTGAAGTCATATATTTAGCATACGCTCCTTCTAAAGTTACTTTTCTGTTGGCATTTTTTAGTTCTGCAGCTTTATATGTTAACAACTCTGAAGCTTCAATTTTTGTTGCCATATCTGCAAGTTTAAAAGCTATAGCCTGAAACTGAGAAATAGGTTTTCCAAACTGCTCTCTTTCTTTAGAATATTTTAATGCTGCTTTGTAAGCTCCTTTTGCTATTCCTAAACCTAATGAAGCTATAGAAATTCTTCCACCGTCTAATATTTTCATAGCTTGGTAAAATCCTTCCCCTACTTCTCCAAGAATATTTGCTTTAGAAACTCTACAATTATCAAAAACCATTTCTGCTGTTTCAGAAGCACGCATTCCTAATTTATTTTCTTTTTTTCCTCCAGAAAATCCTGCTGTTCCTCTTTCTACTACAAATGCTGTAATTCCTTTAGAGTCTAGCAAATCTCCTGTACGAGCCAACACTACTGCTACATTTCCAGAAATACCGTGTGTAATCCAGTTTTTTGAACCATTTAATATATAGTCATCGCCATCTTCTGTGGCTACTACTTGCATTCGCATAGCGTCAGATCCTGTTCCTGCTTCGGTTAAACCCCAAGCACCTATCCACTCTCCTGATGCTAATTTTGGTAGCCATTTGGCTTTTTGCTCATCGTTTCCAAAATACATAATATGACCTGTACATAAAGAGTTGTGCGCAGCCATAGATAAACCTACAGAACCGCAAACTTGTGCAATTTCTTGAATAGCAATAGAATATTCTATATAGCCAAGACCCGCTCCACCATATTGTTCTGGAACTAACATTCCCATCAATCCTAGCTCACCCATTTTTCTAAGTGTTGCTGCAGGAAATTCTTGACTTTCATCCCAGTCCATTATATTTGGTCTAATTTCTTTTTCAGCAAAGTCTTTTGCCATTTGCTGAATCATTTTTTGATCCTCTGTAAATTCAAAATTCATATAGGTTTGGTTTTTTAATTTTTAAAACTTTAGAGTGCAAATATAAGTTTTTTAGCTTTAAATTTTTTGTCCAATAAAGATGAAATACTAAATTCGGACATGTATTTCACAACAAAAAACACACTTCATTTTTTATAAATAATAGAAATACCGATTGCTTTAAAATTTATTTGCTTAAATTTAATTTTGAAGGAAACAATATGACTTTAAACAATAATTATTTTGATGTAATAATACTTGGTGCTGGTCTTTCTGGCATTGGAGCGGCATATCATATTCAAGACAAATGTGCCAATAAAACTTTTACAATTCTTGAAGGAAGAGAAAACATGGGTGGCACTTGGGATTATTTTAAGTACCCTGGTTTGCGTTCAGATTCTGACATGTTTACACTTGGCTACCCTTTTAGACCTTGGAAAGAACAAAAAGCCATTGCAGATGCTTCGTCTATTTTAAAATATATAAAAGAAACTGCAGAAGAATTTGGATTGGATAAAAAAATTCGTTTTCAACATAAAGTTTTAAAAGCTGATTGGAATTCTGAAACACAACTTTGGACACTTGAAATAGAAACACCCGAAAACAAGAACTTAAAACTTACTTGTAGTTTTTTTTATTCTTGTAGTGGTTATTATTCATATAAAGAAGGCTACACGCCAGATTTTAAAAACAATGAACTTTTTGAAGGAAAAACAATGCACCCACAAGCTTGGGAAACTGAATACAACTATACCGATAAAAAAATAGTAGTAATAGGAAGTGGAGCTACCGCTGTAACATTAGTTCCAGAATTGGCAAAAAAAGCAGAACACGTAACCATGCTTCAACGCTCGCCTACTTACATAACAAGTGTGCCTTCTAAAGACAAAAATGCTGCAAGAATATCAAAATGGTTTCCAGCAAAAATAGCAAGATCGCTCAATCGTTGGAAAAACATTTTGTATATGATAACGGTTTACCAAATAGCTACACGCTGGCCAAATAAATTGAAAGAACTATTGCTTACAGGAGTAAAAAGATGGCTTGGCGACAAGGCAGACATCGAAAAAGATTACACTCCAAAATATAATCCTTGGGAACAGCGGCTTTGTGTAGTTCCTGATGGTGATTTTTTTAAAGCCATAAAAAAAGACAAAGCCAGTATAATTACAGACCAAATTGAATCTTTTACTAAAGGCGGTATTTTATTGAAATCTGGAAAAGAAATTAAAGCAGATTTAATTGTTACAGCCACAGGTTTAAATATTGAACTAGTTGGTGGCGTAAAAGTAAGTATTGATGGCAAAGAAGGCGAAACCTCAAGTTTACATTCTTATAGAGGTGTAATGCTGAGCGATGTACCAAATTTTGCTATTGCCATAGGCTATACCAACGCATCTTGGACACTGAAATGTGATTTGAATAGTAAATATGTATGTAGAGTTTTAAACTATATGGATAAAAATAATTTAAAAACCGTAATTCCAAAATTTGATTCGAAATACGAAACAAATGAGGCTTTTTTAAATTTAGATGCGAGCTATATACAAAGATCCATTTCTAAATTACCAAGGCAAGGAAGCAAATCTCCTTGGCGTGTTTATCAAAATTATATCTACGATTTATTTTCTATTAAATACAGCAAAATAAAAGGAACAGGATTAAAATTTGAATAATAATGAAAGCTACAATTACACTTATCGAATTAAAATCACCATTTCATTTTTTTAGTCTTTCATATAAGGCTTTAAAAATAATGCAGCAGATGAAATCTTCAAATCATTTAGAATACAAAAATACTGGTTTTTGGACAAAGCATTACACTATGACACTTTGGAAATCTGAGGAAGATTTAAAAGCGTTTGCAATGAGTGGCGCACATCTTCAAGCAATGAAAGAAAGTAAATCTATTGCAAAAGAGATAAAAACATTAACCTTAGATACCAACGAGCTACCCAATTGGAAAACAGCAAAAAAAATGCTGGAAAACGTAAAAGGAATTAGCTATTAACTACTTATTCTCTTGATAAAAACTTTCTACTTTATTCAAGTAAACTTGTTTTTCTGCTTCTGTCAAATAACTTGCCTTAAAAGAATTTTTTGCTAATTCATAAATATCTTCTTTTGATAAATCTATGGCATTGGCTACATCTTCATAGTTTTGAGATAAATAGCCGCCAAAATATGCTGGATCGTCAGAATTTAAAGTACACATTAATCCTTTTGCTATCATTTCTTTCAGAGGATAATCTTTTAAATCATCGATAACACAGAGTTTCAAATTAGAAAGTGGACAAAGCGTCAAAGGCATTTGTTCTTTTGCTAAACGAGCCACTAGTTTTTCATCGTCCATAGAGCGGTTTCCGTGATCTATTCTACTTACATTTAATAAATCTAGTGCTTCCCAAACATATTCTGCTGGACCTTCTTCGCCTGCATGTGCTACCAATTCAAAACCTTCTTGGGCGGCTTTTTTAAATACATTTTGAAACTTAGAAGGTGGATTTCCTAACTCGCCAGAATCTAAACCTACGCCAATAATTTTGTCTTTATGTTTTAAAGCAGAGTCTAAAGTTTCAAAGGCTGAAACTTCGTCTAAATGCCTCAAAAAACACATAATAATTTTGTAAGAAATACCTAGTTTTTCTTTTCCATCTTCCATTGCTTTGTATATTCCATTGAAAGCCACATCGAAATCAATTCCTCTATCAGTATGTGTTTGTGGGTCGAAAAATATTTCGGTATGCAAAACATTTTCTTGATGTATTTTTTCGAGATATGCCCAAGTCATGTCGTAAAAATCTTTTTCGTGTATCAATACGCCGGCACCTTCATAATAAATATCTAAAAACTCTTGCAGATTATTAAATTCGTAAGCTGCTTTTACTTCTTCTACAGAGTTAAATTTAATTTCAATTTTATTTCTTTTAGCAATTTCAAACATCAATTCTGGCTCAAAAGAACCTTCTATATGTAAGTGTAATTCTGCTTTTGGTATTTGATATATAAATTCTTTGAGTGTCATTTTTTGTTAATTTTATTTAATCCAAAGTTATATAATTTATTGCATTATAATATCAAACATTAAAAAATTACTTTTGCATAAAACAACAAACAAAACAATATGAATTTTCACGATTTAGAAGTAAATACGCCAGCAGGAAAAACTTTAAAAATGTCTGACCTAGATGGAAAAGTAGTCTTGGTAGTAAACACGGCAACAAAATGTGGTTTAACACCTCAGTTTACAGGTTTAGAAGAATTACACCAAAAATATAAAGATCAAGGTTTAGTAATTTTAGGTTTTCCTTGTAATCAATTTGCTGGTCAGGAGCCTTTGAGCAATGATAAAATGGAAGAAGCTTGCCAGATAAATCACGGTGTAACTTTTCAGTTAACAGAAAAAGTAGATGTAAACGGAGAAGATACGCACCCAGTTTTTGGTTATTTAAAAGGAGAACTTGGTGGTTTATTAGGCGATAATATTAAATGGAATTTTACAAAATTTTTAGTAGATAAAAATGGTAAACCAGTAAAAAGATACGCTCCTACTACTAAACCAAATAAAATAGATAAAGACATCGCAAAACTTTTGAAATAAAATAATCTCGCCATAAAGTTTTAAAAAATAAAGAAGTTATTTTTGTCTAATGAAAAGAATACACCTTTTTGAAATTGAAGATTTTAGTTGGTTTCCACATTGGATGAGAACTAGATTAACAAGGCTTATTAATGTAATGCATAGAATAATAGGCACAGAAAAAGAACTTACCAAGCTACTTAAACCACTTGTAGAAGAAAATGAGTCTAAACTAATTGTAGATTTATGTTCTGGAAGTGGTGGTCCTATGCCAGATGTTGTAGATAATTTAATTTATAAAGAAGATATTGAAGGTTTAAAACTTACGCTTACAGATCTATATCCAGATATGTCTAGTGCAAAAAAATATCAAAAATTAGATTATGTATCTTACTACACAAAGCCTGTAAATGCTACAAATGTAAAAGAAAGCCTCAGAGGTCTTAGAACAATGATTTGTAGTTTTCATCACATGAAACCATTTGATGCAAAGGCTATTTTACAGTCTGCTCAAGATGACAATACTCCAATATTTATCTATGAAATAAGTGACAATAGTGCTCCAATTTTTCTTTGGTGGATTGCAATTCCTATTAATTTTATTATGTGTTTATTTATAACTCCTTTTGTAAAGCCTTTGAGTTGGCAACAATTGGTTTTTACTTATTTGATACCAATTATTCCATTAGCTTTTGCTTGGGACGGTGTAGTTTCTAATGCACGAACTTATACTTTAAGCGATTTAGATGAATTATTGGAAGGTCTAGGAAGCAATAAATATAAATGGGAAAAAGGAACAGTAGGCGATAAAATAAAGAAAGTATATTTGATTGGTAAACCTATTTAGAAGGCTTTACCTCCAAATAATGCTTCATCACTTCAAATGTCTTTTCATCTAATACGCTATAACTTCTCAAATCATTTATACTCAAAAAGCCACCAATCTGCTTTTCTAAGTTTAAAATTTCAACCGTCATTTTCTTATCTAAATAAGGATGCCTAATTAATTCAGTAAAATTTGTATTATTCAAATCTATTTTCCTGAAAACTGGGCTTTCTATTGTAAAGTTCATTTCTAAGCTAGAAAAGAGTTCTTCTGTAATTCCATATGCTTCTTTCAATTGGTTTACATTGTAAAAGCCACCTAATTTATTTCGGTATTCAATTATCGTTTTTGCATAAAACTTACCTATGCCTTTCAATTTTATAAAATCGGCAGAATCTGCACTATTAATATCTACAAGATATAATGTTGGAATTTCGTCATTTATTTCTTCTTGTTTAAAAAAAGCTGTGTCAATTTTTTCAGGAAATAAAATATAATCTTCAAGTTCAGTATAAAGTTCTTCTGTAAAACCAAAAACTTTCAGTAAATCTTCTTTAGTGTGAAATTTTGCTCCATTTTTTCTATATTTCAAAAGAATATTTGCAGTTTTGCTTTCTATTCCTAGCGAAACCATTTCTTTCCAAGTAGCAGTATTTGGATCTATTGGCTTTTTTTGTTTAGCTATTTTACTCTTTTTATCAGAACTAAAATTATCTTTTTCATAATAATTATTTTTAGGAAAATGAATGTAATCTTCCAAAGAACTATACAATTCATCGGTAAAACCGTAGATTTTCATTACATCATCTTTTTTATAAAATTTTGCTCCCTTGTTTCTAAATTTTATAAGAATGTTAGCCGTTTTTCCATCAATTCCAAGTTGAAGCATTTCATTATAAGCAACAGTATTAAAATCAAAAGGAAATTTTTCTATAGTGTTTTCTTCATTTTCGGCATATAAATTAGAGCTATTATTAATAGAATCTTGAGCATCAATTTCTGCAATCCAATTTTTAAATGCAACATTATCATTACTAGTTTCTGGTTTTTGATACTTATAATAAACTTTTGGAACTACAAAAATTAAAAATAATAAAAAGAGGAGCGCAACGGCTCCTCTTAATTCTTTATGCGATAAATGAAAAAATTCCCTTAGAAACTTAAACATCATTATTTATTTTTAATTGCTGCTAAATATTTATCTAATTCCTTTTTAACCACCGGAACAAGTATAAATAAGCCAATCATATTTGGAACCATCATTGCAAAAATCATTGCATCAGAAAAATCTAGTACATTACCCATATTAGCAGCTGCACCTATAACAACAAATATACAAAATAAAATTTTATAAATATTTTCATTTATTTTCCCTTTTCCAAATAAATATGTCCAAGATTGTAAGCCGTAGTAAGACCAAGAAATCATAGAAGAAAATGCAAATAATATAACTGCAATTGTAAGCACATAATTAAACATAGGAATTGAACTAGAAAAAACAAAAGATGTTAAATCTACACCTGTTAATACTTCTCCTGTACTAGACAACACGGCATTTCCATCAGCACTTCCTAGAGCAAATTCACCTTTTAAACTAGAAATTACTATAACTAAAGCTGTCATAGTACAAATTACAACGGTAGCTATAAATGGTGCTAATAATGCTA